>JBOHZR010000218.1:0-9650 GCA_050738595.1 Steroidobacteraceae bacterium
CTGCTCATCCAGGAGGCGGGCGGGCGCATCGGCACACTCGTCGGCGGGTCCTACCGGCAGGGCGGCAACATCGTCGCCGGCACGCCGCGCGTGTACGACGCTTTGCTCGAGCTGCTCGCGCCCTACGTGCCGGAGGACCTGCGCGAGCAGTGACCCGCGCGAGCGCGCGCACGCAGTGAGATGCGGGCGTTCGCTTTGGCCCGTGGGCTTGTGTAGAGTCGCGGGCCCAACGGGGGTGGTATGCGAAGTCAGCTGCTAGCGACCAAAGCGATTGCCGACCTGCAGGATGCGGATGCCGCGGGCCAGTCGCTGCGGCGCGCCCTCTCCGCCCCAGCGCTCACGCTGCTCGGAATCGGCGGCATCATCGGAACGGGCATCTTCGTCCTCACGGGCACGGCCGCGGCCGACCACGCCGGGCCCGCGCTCGCGCTCTCGTTCATCATCGCGGCCATCGGGTGCACCTTCGCCGGACTGTGCTACGCCGAGTTCGCAGCCATGATCCCGGTGTCGGGCAGCGCCTACTCGTATTCGTACGCCACACTCGGGGAAGGGATCGCGTGGTTCATCGGCTGGAACCTCGTCCTCGAGTACCTGTTCGCGGTCGCGACCGTCTCGACCGGCTGGGCGGGCTACGTGCTGAGCCTGCTCGAGCAGTTCCACATTCACATTCCCGCTGCGCTCTCGCATGCGCCGCTCGATCAGGGTAAGACTCCGCTCGACATCGTAACGACCGGCGCGATCCTCAACGTACCGGCCATGGCAATCATCGCGGTCATCTCGATCGTCTGCTACATCGGCATCAAACAATCCTCGGCGTTCAACAACGTGATCGTCGTGATCAAGGTCGCGGTCGTCGTGATGTTCGTCGTGATCGGCGTGGGCTACGTGCATCCGGCGAACTGGCATCCATTCATCCCGCCGAACTCGGGCGAATTCGGCAAATATGGCTGGAGCGGCGTCATCGCGGGCGCGGGGGTGATCTTCTTCGCGTACATCGGCTTCGATGCCGTCTCGACCACCGCGCAGGAGACGCGCAATCCCGCGCGGGACATGCCGATCGGTATCCTCGCGAGCCTCGTCATCTGCACGATCCTCTACATCGTCGTCGCGATCGTGCTCACTGGCATGGTGAGCTACACGCGGCTCAGCGTCCCGGACCCGGTCGCCTTCGCGACGGATCAGTACCCGCAGCTCAACTGGCTCGGCCTGCCGATCAAGATCGGGGCGATCCTGGGCATGACGTCCGTGATGCTGGTGATGACACTCGCGCAGGCGCGTATCTTTCTCGCGATGTCCCGCGATGGACTGCTGCCACCGTGGTTCGGCCGCATCCATCCGCGCTTCCGCACTCCGTCGACCGCAACCGTCGTCACCGGCGTCTGCGCGGTGATCATCGGGGGCCTCTTCCCGGTGCGCCTCCTCGGAGAGCTCGTGTCGATCGGCACGCTCGCCGCGTTCGTCACGGTCTGCATCGGCGTGCTCGTGCTGCGGCGGACGCGCCCGGAGCTGCCGCGGCCGTTCCGCGCGCCTTGGCCGTGGTTCACCTGCATCGCGGGCGCGGCCGTTTGCCTGCTGATGATGATCTTCCTCGGCCCCGCGACCTGGCTGCGCCTCATCGTCTGGACGATCGTCGGCGCCCTCGTATACGCGTTCTACGGCTACCGGCACAGCCGCGTGCGCGCCGCGGCGAACGGCGCGGCCGCAGACAGTGCCCGGGCGCAGCCCTGACCACGTCGGTCAGCCGATCGCGGCGCTACCGATCGCGTTTGCTCCGCGCGCGGATGTTGATCAGCTCCACGCCCGCGGCGAAGGCCATCCCGAAGTAGAGATAGCCCTGCGGGATATCGAAGTGGAAGGCCTGCGCGACGAGCTCGACCCCGATCAGGATGAGGAAGGCGAGCGCGAGCACCTTGATCGTGGGGTGCCGCTCGATGAACGCTTCGAGCGAGCCTGACACCAGCATCATCGCCACAATCGACACGACGATCGCGGCGACCATGATCAGCAGATCGTTCGTGAGGCCGACCGCGGTGAACACCGAGTCGAGCGAGAACACGATGTCGAGGAGCGCGATCTGCACGGTCGCGAGCGCGACGCCCGAGCGGCGCGGTCGAGCGCCGCTGCCGGCTTTGCGAGCCTCGCGCGAATCGGCGCCCCCGGGCTCGCCCTCGACGCTGTGATGCAACTCGATCACACTCTTGCCGAGCAGAAACAGCCCACCGCAGAACAGCACGACGTCGCGCCCGGAGATCGCCTGCTCAGCGAGCCGGAACCACGGCGCGGTGAGGCGCGTGAGCCAGACGATCGAATACAGGAGCGCGATCCGGGTCACCATCGCGAGTCCGAGCCCGGTCAAGCGCGCGATGCGCCGGCGCTGCGCCGGAAGCTTCGCGATCAGGAGCGCGATGAAGATGAGATTGTCGATGCCGAGGACGATCTCGAGCACCGACAGCGTGAGAAACGCGAGCCACGCCTGCGGCCCTGAGCCGAGCTCAAGCACGTTGGGTGACCGTGACTGTGCTCCGGCGAAGCACGCCGCTCAGGGCATCTGGTCGAGGGCTGTCTTCTTCACCGTCGGGAAGATGTGCTCCGCGGTGAGCCCGCAGTCGAGCGCGATGGCGCTCGAGATGTAGATGGACGAATACGTTCCCGCCAGGATGCCGATGAGCAGCGCCTCCGAGAAGCCGCGCAGCGCCGGTCCACCGAGCACGAGCAGCGCGACGACGACGATCGCCGTCACGACCTTCGTCATGATCGTACGGGAGAGCGTCTGGTTGATGGACTGATCGAGCACCGTTGCCGACGGCAGCCGCCGCGCGGCATGGAAACGCTCACGGATGCGATCGAACACCACCACGGTGTCGTTCAGCGAGTAGCCGACGACGGCGAGAACGGCCGCGACGACGGGCAGATCGAAGGACGTGCGGTCGAGTGCGAAGATGCCGAGCACCAGCACGGGGTCGTGGATGACCGCCACGATCGCGCCGAGCGACAACCGCCAGGTGTGGAAGCGGAATGCGATGTAAACGAAGATGAGCAACAGCGTGAACGTAAGCGCCCACGCGGCGCTGCGCTCGAGCTCGCCGCCCACCTGCGGACCGATCGCCGACACATCCTGGATCGTGGCTCCCGGGTCGACCGACTTCAGCAGCGGCTCGATCCGCGCGCGAAGGGCGGACTCCTCCGTCCCGGCGCTGGCCCCGCGCGCGCCTGCGGCGGCGGGCGCTGCGCCTGATGCCGGCGCACTTTTCGCGCTTGCGGAGGCCGTGCCTGTTCCAGCGGCCGTCGTCGCGGCGGCAGCAGCGGCGCTGGGCGGAAGGCGGATGGCGATGTCACGCGAGGAGCCATAGTTCTGCACCTGCGCATCACGGATGCCGGCCGCGGCGAGCCGCGCGCGCACGGTGTCGAGGTCGGCCGCCTTCGGGAACTTTGCTTCGACCGTCGCGCCGCCCGTGAAGTCGATCGCGAGATTGAGCCCCCGCGTCGTGAGGAAAAAGATCGAGGCGATCATGAGAATGGCCGACAGCCCGTACCACACCCGGCGGGTGGCCATGAACCCGAAGCTGGTCGGCTTGTGAAAAAATTCCATGGTTTGGTCAGACCCCCGGGAGGACGGCGCGTCGCCGTCAGATCGGCAGATGCGCGATCTTGCGCCGCCCGCCGTAGAGCAGCGTCACGAGCGCGCGGCTGCCCATGAGCGCGGTGAACATCGAGGTGGCGATACCGAGCGTCAGCACGACCGCGAAGCCGCGGATCGCGCCCGTGCCGAGCACCCACAGCACGACCCCCGCGATGAGCGTCGTGACGTTCGAATCTGCGATGGCCGAGAACGCCTTCTCGAACCCCGCGCGAATCGCGGCCTGCGGCGTCACCCCGTTGCGCAGCTCCTCGCGGATGCGCTCGTAGATGAGCACGTTTGCATCCACCGCCATGCCGACGGTGAGGATGATGCCGGCGATGCCGGGGAGCGACAGGACCGAGCCGAACATCGACAGCAGCCCGGCGAGCACGATCACGTTGGCCGCGAGCACGGCATCCGCGACGAGCCCGAAGACGCGGTAGTAGATCGCCATGAAGAGGAACACACCCGCCATGCCGATGACGAGCGCGTCGATGCCCTTGCGAATGTTGTCCTGCCCGAGGCTCGGTCCGATGACACGCTCGTCGACCGATTGCATCGGCACGGAGAGCGAGCCGGAGCGTATTTGCAGTGCGAGATCCCGTCCTTCCCCGGCATTGAGGCCCGTGATCATGAAGGTGTTGGAGAATACGCCCTGGATCGTCGCGTGATTGATGACCTTCTCCACGGTCACGTCACGCGTCATCGGCTTGCCGTCGACCGTCTTCGTCTCGCGCCGCTTCTCGATGTAGACCACGGCCATCTGCTTGCCCAGGTTGCGCCGCGTGGTCTGCAGCATCCGCTCGCCCGCGCGCGAATCGAGCCGGATGTTCACCTGGGGGCCATCCTGGCCCATGGAGAAGCTCGCCGACGTGAGCTGATCGCCCGTCGCAATGATGTCGCGCTTCAAGAGAATCGGTTGCCCGTCGAGGGTATTGGTGTAGAGCTTCGTGCCGGGCGGCGCCTCCCCCGTCTGCGCCGCCTCGATGGAGTTGTCGGTCTCATCGACCATGCGGAACTCGAGCGTTGCGGTCTTGCCGAGGACATTCTTCACCTCGGCGGAATTCGTCACCCCGGGGAGCTGCACGTCGATACGGTCGAGACCCTGACGCACGACGCTCGACTCGGAAACGCCGAGCTCGTTCACGCGGTTGCGCAGCGTGACGAGGTTCTGCTGAATCGCGTAATCCTGGCGCTCACGGATCTTGTCCGGCGGCAGCACGCCCTCGACGGCCGTTCCGCTCGCAAGCGATTGCACCGAGACGGCGAAGTCGGGCACCGTCTTCGCGACGAGCGCACGCACCGCCCCGGCGTCGGCATTCTGAGGAAGCGTGATTCGAACCGCGTTCTGCTGATTGCTGCCGGTTGAGGCGATCGGCCTCACGTCGGTGAAGGGAACATTCGCCGCGGTGAGGGCGCGCCGCGCATCCTGCGCATAGCCAGCGAGCAGCTGCTGCACGGAGGCCCGCACGTCGACCTGATAGAGCAGCTCCAGGCCGCCCCTCAAATCGAGGCCCAGCTTCATCGGCCTCAAGCCCAGCGCCCGCAAAAACGCGGGCGTGCGGGGCGCAAACGCGAGCGCAGCGATGTACTGATCGCTGTACTTGTCGGAAACCACATCGCGCGCCTGGAACTGCTCCGCGGGTATCGCGAAGCGGATCATGAGCTGTCCGCCTTCGAGATAGGACGAGGTGAAGTGGACACCGCGGCTCTTGAGGTACTGCTCGAACGTCTGCTGAGTGGTGGCCGTGATCGGGTTGTGGTCCCGCCGCTCGACCTGCAGCGCGGGATCCTCGCCGAACACGGTCGGCAGCGCGAACAGAGCCGTGACGAGCAGGACTGCGACGATCAGGTAGTACTTCCAGCGGGCGTATTCGAGCATCTCGGATCGCTCCTTTCGTGTCAGGCGCTCTTCAGCGTGCCCTTGGGCACGAGGGAGGTGACCTGGGCTTTTTGCACCTTGATACGCACGGAGTCGGCGATCTCCAGGGTGACGAACGTATCGCCCACGTCGGTCACGCGCCCGAGGAGGCCTCCCGAGGTGACGACTTCATCGCCGACCGAGAGCTTGGAGACCATCGCCTGATGGTCCTTCGACTTCTTCTGCTGGGGACGGATGAGCAGAAAGTAAAAGATGGCGATGAACACCACCATCATCGCAAGCGGAGCGATCTGCCCGGATGTCGACGACCCGCTCGTCTGAGCCCAGGCTGAAGGAATCAGTGCATTCATGACGACCCTAGAGTTGGATGACCCGCCCGGCTTTAGCGGCCTGCCGACCCCCACAGGTGGGGACGGTTCCGGGCAAAGCGAAGGGGCGGCATTATGCCACAGCGCTCCCGGCGTCCCGGCGGGGCCGCGGATATCCGGCTGCGAAGCGCCCGAAGGCGCCCGCCGCGATGCTCGCGCGGATCGCTCCCATCAGCTGCAGATAGAAGTGGAGGTTGTGGATCGTATTGAGGCGGCAGCCGAGGATCTCCCCGCAGCGATCGAGATGCCTGAGATAAGCGCGGCTGTAGTGCCGGCACGTATAGCACGCACAGCCGGGGTCGACCGGCGACGGATCGCTCGCGTGGGCGCGGTTGCGGATATTGAGCACCCCTCCCGGCACGAACAGGTGGCCATTGCGCGCGTGGCGCGTCGGGATCACGCAATCGAAGAGGTCGATCCCGCGCTCAACCGCCTCGACGATATCCTCGGGAAAACCCACGCCCATCAGATACCGCGGGCGATCCGGCGGGACGTGCGGTACCAGCTCCTCGAGCACCCGCAGGCGCTCCTCGTGCGGCTCGCCCACCGCGAGGCCGCCCACCGCGAATCCCGGCCACTTAAGTTTCGTGAGCGCATCGAGCGAGGCGAGACGCAGCGGCGTGTACATGCCGCCCTGGATGATCCCGAACAGTCCGCCGGGCGGACCGGCGCCCGAGTAGTAGCGCGCGTGACTGCGAGCGGCCCAGCGCATCGAGCGCTCCATCGACTCGCGCGCCTCGCGCTCGGTCGCCGGATAGGGCGTGCAATCATCGAACGCCATCGCGATGTCGGAGGCGAGCGCGAGCTGCACCGCCATCGACGTCTCGGCTGTGAGCTCGATCTCGGAACCGTCGAGCGGGGAGCGGAAGCGCACGCCCTGCTCGGCGAGCCGGCGCAGGCTCGCGAGGCTGAACACCTGGAACCCGCCCGAATCCGTGAGAATCGGGCGCCTCCAGTTCATGAAGCCGTGCAGGCCGCCGTGGGCCGCGATGATGTCCGGCCCCGGTCGCAGCAGCAGATGGAACGTGTTGCCGAGGATGATCTCGGTGCCGAGCGCCTCGAGCTCCTAGGGCGTCATGGCCTTGACGGTGCCGTACGTGCCAACGGGCATGAACGCCGGCGTCTCGATCACACCCCGTGCGGCTGTGAGCCGGCCGCGGCGCGCCGCACCGCAGCGCGCGACGACCTCAAAGCGCGGCTGCATCGACCCGTTCGCCGCGAGCGGGCAGGACCAGCATCGCATCTCCGTAGCTGAAAAACCGATAGCGCAAGCGTACCGCATGCGCGTAGGCGGCAAGCACCCGCTCCCGGCCGGCGAGCGCGCACACGAGCATGAGCAGGGTCGATTCCGGCAAATGAAAGTTCGTGAGCAGCGCATCGACGACTCGGAACCGGAATCCGGGTCGGATGAACAGGCGCGTTTCCCCGGACCAGGGCGCAAGCGCCGCGGATTCGAGCGCACGCACCACGGTCGTGCCGACCGCGACGATGCGCCCGCCCCGCGCCCGGGTTCGCTCGATCGCCGCACACGCCTGCGCGCTCACGGTAGCGCGCTCGGCGTGCATGACGTGCGCGTCCGGATCGCTCACGCGAATAGGCTGGAACGTCCCCGCACCGACATGGAGCGTCACGAAGGCTCGCTCGATTCCGCGCCGCTCGAGCGCCTCGAGGAGCGGCGCATCGAAATGCAGGCTCGCAGTCGGTGCAGCCACCGCGCCGCGCTCGCGCGCGAAGATGCTCTGATAGCGCTCGCGGTCGCCGGCATCCGCCGCGCGATGAATGTACGGGGGCAGCGGCACCTCGCCCCATCGCTCGAAGAACTCGAGCGCCGGCTTCGGCAGCCGCACGTGCCAGAGATCCTCGTGCCGCTCGAGGATCTCGATCTCGCCCCCGGCCGTTTGAACGAGGAGCTCCGGCCGGATCGGCTTGCTCGCGGAGAGCTGGACCAGCGCGGCGCGCCCCTCGAGCGGCCGCTCCAGGAATATCTCGACCCGGCCGCCGGTCGGCTTATGGCCGATGAGCCGCGCGGCGACCACGCGCGTGTCGTTGAGCACCAGCAGATCGCCCGGCAGCAGCAGCTGCGCCAGCTCCCGGACCGTCGCGTCGCGAACGCTCGATGCGGCCGCATCGAGCACGAGCAGACGGCTCGCCGATCGCTCGGCGAGCGGGCTCTGCGCGATCAGCTCCTCGGGCAGCTCGTAGCGGAAATCCTCGCGGCGCACCCGCGCAATGTTATCGGACTCGCCCGCGAGGGCTCAGATCGACTCACGGCGGCGCACGATGACCACCCGGCCGGGTGCGCGCGGCGCGCCTTGCGGCATGGTCGTCGCGATGTCGAGGCGCTTGCGATCCCGCATGACCCGCAGGTCGATTTTCTCGCCGGGTTGGTAGGACGCGAGGATTCGGGTCGCGTGAGGTCCGCTCGCCGGCACCCGGCCGTCGATGGATAGAATCACGTCGCCATCCTCGAGCTTCAGAGCGCCGCCCGCCGGGGCGCGGACGACGAGGACTCCGCGGTCCGTTCCGAAATACGTTCCCAGACGCGCTGTCAGCGTCGCAAGCTCCATGTCCGCGAGCGGCCCCAGGGCGAGGAACTGCGGCCCCAGCGGTCCGAACGCGGCGAGCGGCGGGGCGGCAGTGGCGGGGGTGGCCGGCAGTGCGGGCATCATGGGACCCGGCGGGCCCATCCGCGGCGGTCCCGCGCCCAGCGGCCCCGCGCCAAGGAACTCGAATCCGGCGCCGCGCCGTGCCGTCAGCGTGAATTGCTGCGCTTTGCCGTTGCGCGAGACCTCGATGCGGACCTTGCTCTCGGGTTTGAGGTCCCGGACGATCCGCACCACCTGGCGTGCCGCGTCGTCGCCTTTCACATCGGTCCCGTTGACAGCCGTGATCACATCGCCCGCGCGGACGCCGGCCTCGGCGGCCGGGCCACCGGGGCTGACATCGAGCACCCGCGCGCCGGCGCCGCCGCTCGCAGCGTCGAGCTGGATACCGATCACGGCTCGCGGCGGGGGCGCCATGAATGCGTAGCGGCGCATGACGACCTGTCCCCGCTCCGCGGCGAGCTGCGCGACCTCCCGCGCCGCCTCATCGAGCCGACGTTGCGCGGCCGTGAGCCGCGCGTCGAGGTCCGACGCTGAGGGCTGCACACGGGCCGACCGCCCGCCGGCCTGCCCCGCGGCAGGGACTGCGCCATCCGGCGCACCCGCTGTCGTTTGCCCGAACACCGTGATGGCGACCAGCAGGCTCGCCAGGGTCGCCGCCGTCGATACGATTCTCACGTGAGCACCCCGCAGGAAGTCATTTGAGCGTTGCAGAAGGCGGCTCGCGACCGGTTCATCGGGGCGAGTCCGCGACGAGCGTCTCCGCGAAGCGCACCCGCGCCAGCGAGCTCACGAGCCGGACGCGCTGCTCTTCGAGAGGCGACAGGCCCGCGGACTGGACCCCTTCGGCGCGTGCCGTCGTGAGGAGATCGTCGAGCTGCGCAATACGATCCTCGAGAGTGGCTTCAGTCGCGTAAGCGCCGACACGCACCATCGCCGGCTCGGCCGGCTGGCGCGCGAGCCAGCGCTCGAGCGCACGGTCGCGGGGATCGATCGGGGTCTCGCCGGAAGGCTCTTGCCGCTCTCCGGTCGACAGATGCGCCAGGGGCTGAGAGTCGCCCCGCCTCGCAGGCCCGCCCCCTATCCAGGCGGCGAGCGCGGCCGCCCCCGCCACGAGCACGATCGCCGCGGCGGCCCTGAGGGCCAGCGCCCCCGCCGGGTACGGCCGCGCGGCACCC
>JBOHZR010000219.1:0-33473 GCA_050738595.1 Steroidobacteraceae bacterium
GCTATGGGCTGCTCGATGCGCGCCTCACGTGGGATGCGCCTCACGGCAATTGGCAGGCGTCGCTGTATGCCTACAATCTCACGGGTAAGCTCTATTACGTGACGATCTTCAACGGACTCTCGACGTACGATTCCGTGAACGGCCAGCCGGGCGAGCCGCGGACTTTTCTGTTCACCGTGCGCAAGAGTTTCTGATCCGCAAGTTTTTCGGGCAAGAGCATTGCTACGCGTCCGTGCGGCGTATATATTCGCGCCGCGCGTGAGCGTGCTCGCGCGCGATTCGTTGGGTCACAACAGGGTTTGAATGAACGCTCAATCGAGTAACGCCCCGTCCGAGTATCACAGTAGCCGCTCTACCGTGACCTGCGGCGGGCTCGTTGCCTGGGTGAACCGCGGCCCGAGAGAGCTTCCCGCTTAAGGAAGCGCTCGCGCCTCGCGCCTCCCAGGTCGGTTCACCGATTTGGACAGGGCAGGAGGCGCGATGTCTGCACCGATCCTCGAACTGATTCCCGCCCGCGCGGCCGAGACCGGCGCGGGCCTCCTCGACGAGGCCCACCAGGGCGATATTCGCGGCGCGCTCGGCACGATCCGGCGCGGTGACATTGGCGCGCGCAGTGGCTGGCGCGCGCGGCTCGCCACGCTGCTCGCGATCCTGGGTCCGGGGCTCATCGCGATGGTGGGCGACAACGATGCCGGCGGGTTCGGCACGTACACCCAAGCGGGGCAGGACTACGGTACCGCCCTCGTGTGGACTCTCCTGGTGCTCGTGCCCGTGCTCTGGGTCAACCAGGAGATGGTGGTCCGCCTCGGCGTCGTGACGCGCGTCGGCCACGCACGGCTCATCCTCGAGCGCTTCGGCCGGTTCTGGGGCGCCTTCAGCGTCATCGACCTGTTCCTGCTCAATGCGCTCACGATCGTGACCGAATTCATCGGCGTGAGCCTCGCGCTCGGCTACCTCGGCATTTCGCGGGAGGTGGGTGTCGTCGCGGCGGCGGCCATCATCATCGCGGCGGCCGGCACGGGGGATTTCCGCCGTTTCGAGCAGGTCTCGCTGCTGCTCGTCTTCGGGACCCTGCTGCTCCTGCCCATCCTGCTGTGGGTGCATCCCCCGGTCGCTCAGGTTGCGCACGATCTGCTCGTTCCACGCCTGCCGGCGCATGGGCGGCTCTCCGAAGTGCTGCTGCTCGTGATCGCGATCGTCGGCACGACGGTCGCCCCTTGGCAGCTGTTTTTCCAGCAGAGCTACATCATCGACAAGCAGATCACGCCGCGCTTCATGCGCTACGCGCGTGCGGACCTCTTGATCGGCATCATCCTGGTCGTGATCGGCGCGGTGGCGATCATTGCCTTCACGGCTCAGGCGTTCGCGGGCCGGCCGGAGCTCGGGCATTTCACCGATGCGGGCGCCGTTGCCGCCGGGCTCGGGAGGTACGTCGGGCATGCCGCAGGCGTGTGCTTCGCGCTCGCGCTGATCGACGCGAGCATCATCGGCGCGATGGCGGTCTCGCTCTCGAGCGCCTACGCGATCGGTGATGTGCTGTCACTCCGCCATTCGCTCAACCGCAAGCCGGGCGAGTCGAAGACCTTCTATGCCGTGTATGGCGGCCTGGTCGTCATTGCCGCCGCTCTCGTGCTCGCGCCCGGCACGCCGCTCGGCCTGCTGACGAACGCCGTGCAGACACTGGCGGGCGTGCTGTTGCCGAGCGCCACCGTGTTTCTGCTCCTGCTCTGCAACGACCGCGGGGTGCTCGGGCCGCACGTGAACGGCCGGTGGCTCAATCTCCTGACCGGGGTGATCATTGCGGGCCTCGTCGCACTCTCGATGGTGCTCACCGTCGCAGTGCTATTCCCCGGTGTCGGCTCGCGCGCCGTGATCGCAACGCTCGCAGCGGGAGCGCTCTGCGCCGCCGTCGTCGCCTTCGCGGCGTTTGCCTCGAAGCGCAGGCGGGACGGAGCCTCTCGATCGGACGCGGCGCTCGCCGCGCGGCGCGAGGAGGACCCGAGCACATGGCGCATGCCGCCGCTCTGCGAGCTCCCGCCGATCGCGATGACCCCCCTTGTGCAAGGCGGCATGATCCTCCTGCGCGCCTATCTCATCGTCGCCGCAGGACTGGTTCTGGTGCGCATCGTGCAGCTCGCGGTTTGGGGCCACGGCTGAGGCTAGCGCGCAAGCGCCTTCAGCTGTGCGATGCGTGCGAGCGCCGGAGGGTGCGAGTCGTAGAAGGCCGATGCAATCGCATCCGGGGTGAGCGTGGCCGCGTTGTCGCGGTAGAGCTTGACGAGCGCGGCGCTGAGCTCGCTGGCGCTCGCATGCTCGGCGGCGAACCGGTCCGCCGCGAGCTCGTGGCGGCGCGACCAGAGCGCGGCGATCGGGGTGAGGAAGAATACGAACGCCGGCACCACCAGTACGTAGAGCAGCAGCGCGGCATGCACGGACGGCACTGCAACGCCGAGCGCGGCGTAGAACCAGCGTTGCTCGGCGAGCCAGGCGAGGAGGGCGAGGAGGGCGAGCGAGGCGGCCGCCGAGACGATGAGGTGCTGGCGCACGTGCCGTAGTCGGAAGTGCCCGAGCTCGTGCGCGAGGACCGCCTCGATCTCCGTGGCGGCGAGCTGCTCGAGCAGCGTGTCGAAGAACACGATTCGCTTGTGCCGGCCGACGCCCGTGAAGTAGGCATTGCCGTGTGCGGTTCGCCGGGAACTGTCGACGACGAACACGCCCTTGGAGGCGAAGCCGCACCTCGCCAGGAGTGCCTCGATCCGAGACTTCAGCGATTCGTCCGCGAGAGGACTGAAGCGATTGAAGAGCGGTGCGACGAAGGCTGGCCAGCCCCACGCGAGGAACAACGAGACTCCGACCCATACGAGCCACACATAGAACCACCAGGCGCGGCCTGCGTGAGCCATCAGCCAGAGAATCGCAAGCAGCAGCGGACCACCGAGGACGAGCGCGACGGCGAGTCCCTTCAGTCGGTCGAGGGCGTAGAGCGCCGGCGTCGTGCGGTTGAATCCGAATGCGGCCTCGGTTCGAAACGTGCGCCAGAGTGAAAGCGGAAGGGCAGCGAGCCATGTGCCGGCGAGCACCGTGACGACCACGCCCGCCCCGAGCCACGGCTCGCCCCAGCCGGTCGCACGCCACAGCTCATCGATCGCTGCGATTCCACCCCCCAGCGTGAACGCGAGCGCAACTCCCGCGTCGATCAGGGTTTCGAGTGCTCCGAGGCGCACGCGCGCGACGGTGTAATCTGCGGCCTTGCGGTGCTCGGCGGGTGAGACCGCTGCGGTAAACGGCTCAGGAACGCGCTCGCGATGCGTACGCGCCGAGGCGATCTGACGCGCTCCGAGCCACAGGCGCAGCACCGTGCCGGCGAGAAGCGCTGCGAGATAGACGGCCGTGAGCCAGTGCATGGCGACCCGAGCATACCAGCCTCGCCCCGGCGAGCCTCGTGAGCCATGGGGCCGGACCTGGGGGCCGTCACTTCGTTCGGCCGGTGTCGAGCTCCGCTCGCGGTGCGGCCACGGATGCGCGTTGCGCGGCGATCCGCCAGGCGAAGTAGACCGGAATCCCCAGCCCTACGATGAGCAGACCCGGCCAGGTGTAGCGCGGTTTCACGATGAGCAGATCGATCGCGATCGCGCCCGTGAGCAGGACGTAGAGCGCGGGCAGCCAGGGGTACCCCGGCACCGGAACCGGCCGCTCGGCCCGCGGGCGCTTGCGGCGCAGTGCAAAGAGACTGACGGCCGTCAGCACATAGAACAGGAGCGCCGCGAAGATGACGTAATCGAGCAGCTGGCTGTACGTTCCGGAGAGGCAGAGCACGCACGTCCAGATCGCCTGAGTCACGAGGGCGAAGGCGGGCGTCTGGAACTTCGGATGCAGCGCTCCCGCGCGGCGGAAGAACAGTCCATCGCGCGCCATCGCGAAGTACACGCGCGCACCGGAGAGGATGAGGCCGTTGTTGCAGCCGAACGTGGAGATCATGATCGCGGCCGCCATGATCGCGAGGCCGGCACCGCCGAACACCGCCTGCAGAACGGCCGTGGCGACCCGGTCCTCAGGCGCCGAGGTGATGCCGGAGAGCGGCAGCACGCTCAAGTAGCCGAGGTTCGCGAGCAGATACAGGACGGTCACCGTCGTGACGCCCGCGACCATCGCGAACGGCAGGTCGCGCCTGGCTTCCTTGAGCTCCGAGCCCGCGAAGCCGACGTTGTTCCAGGCATCCATCGAGAACAGGGCGCCGACCATCGCTGCGCCGATCGCCGGCAGAAGCGCGAGGCTCCAGCCACCGGCCGGCCAGAAGCCCGCGCCGAAATTGGACGCGAGCCCTCGCGCGTTCCGTCCGATGAGGAGCCCGGCGATGACGAGCCCGATGAGCGAGGCGACCTTGAGCGTGGTGAGCGAAGTTTGAATGATGGCAGCCGTGCGCACACCGCGATAGTTGATCCAGGTGAGCAGGACGACGGTAGCGATCGCGAGCACGCGCTGCGGCGAGAGCCCCACCTCGATCGGGCCGCTCGGCAGATGCAGCGTCAAGCCCAGGAACACATCGGGCGTGAGGGAGGGAAAGAACACGGAAGTGAAGCGGGCGAAAGCGACCGCGACTGCCGCGATCGTGCCCGTCTGAATGACGAGGAACAGCGTCCAGCCGTAGAGATACCCGAACAGGGGCGAGATGCCCTCGCGGAGGTACACGTACTGTCCGCCCGCGGAGGGGAACATCGCCGCGAGCTCGCTGTAGGTGAGCGCGCCGATGACGGTCGTGATCCCCGCCAGTATCCACACGGCGAGAAGCAGGCCGGGCGAGCCGACCTGCCGGCCGATATCGGCCGAGACGATGAAGATGCCCGATCCGACCATCGAGCCGATGACGAGCGCAGTCGCATCGAGCCGGCTGATGGCCCTCACGAACTCGGCGGGCGCATGTGTAGCGGGTTCGGTCATGTCGGGCCTCCGAAGATCAGCTGCGGCCCGAGGTCCGCGATCGAGCGACAGCCGAGGTGTCCGAGCGTGCGATCGATCTCATCCGTCAGCAGCTCGAGTGCGCGGTCGGCGCCTCGTTGTCCCGCGGCGATGAGGCCGTAGAGCGTCGCCCGGCCGATCATGACCGCGTGAGCGCCGAGCGCAAGGGCCTTGATCACATCGGTGCCGCGCCGAAAGCCGCTGTCGATCATGATCGTCAGCTGCCGCCCGACGGCCGCGGCGATCGCGGGGAGGACCTCGATCGGCGCCACGCAGTAGTCGAGCTGCCGGCCGCCGTGGTTCGTGATCACGATGCCGTCGCAGCCGCTGTCCGCGGCGCGCACCGCATCCTCGACGCTGAGCACGCCCTTCACGATGAGCTTTCCCGGCCAGAGCCGCCGAAGCCAGGCGATGTCTTCCCAGCAGAGCGCCGGCTCGAAGAGCTTCGGGATGATCGTGCTGCCGCCGAGCGCGGAAGCCGCACCGGGCGGCAGGTACTCGGCGAAGTTCTCGAAGCGCGGCACGCCGCGGCGCAGGAGAATCTCGTACACCCAGCGCGGATGGCGCGCGGCGCTCAGGAGATTCCGCAGATTCGGCTTGCCCGGGCTGCGGTAGTTGCGCTGGTCCCACTCCCGAGCGCCGAACGTGTTCGCATCCGTCGTGAATACCAGCGCTTCGTAGCCCGCTGTCGCCGCCCGCTCCATGATGCGCTCGGCGATCGTGCGATCCTTCATCACGTAGAGCTGCATCCACAGGCGGCCGGGCGCTTGCGCCGCGATGCGCTCGAGCCGCACGGTCGAGACGGTGCTCAGGCAGAACGGGATTCCGAAGCCGGCGGCGGCTCGGGCGAGCGCCAGATCGCCGAGCGGATAGGCGAGACCGTTGCCGCCGGTCGGCGCGATGACGAGCGGCGAGGGACTCTCGCGCCCGAAGAGCGTGACGCGCTGGTGGCGAGCGCGGGTATCGACGAGCGTGCGCGGCACGAGCCTCAGCGCCTCGAGCGCGGCGCGGTTGTGGCGCAGGCTCGCCTCGTCCTCGGCACCGCCCTCGACGTACTCGAAAATGAAGTTCGGAACTTTGCGGCTCGCGATCGCCCGCAGATGATCGATGTTCCTCGCGCGCTTGATGTTCGAGCCGCGCAATGCGCGGCGTTTCCACGGCATATTGCCCACCCCCCCGTGACAGCCTGGCAGTGTCTCACGAGCACTGCCGCCCGCCCAGAGTGCGGTTGAAGTCAGGCGAGCGGGCGCACAGGCGAGCGGGCGCGGGCCGCGAGGGGGCCTGCTGTGCGGCGGTCCGATCGTTTCCAGTACACTCGACGCGTTGACGACATGCGATTGCCATCGCGGCTCTCGGTCGTGGAGAACCTATGAAACTTCTGCGCTACGGTCCGGCGGGGGAGGAGCAGCCGGGCCTCATCGACAGCGAGGGACGAATTCGCTCCCTTGCGGGACGCGTGCCCGAGATCGGACCTGCGGTGCTCTCGCGCGAGGGGCTGCGGAGCATTGCAGCGCTCGATTCGGCATCGCTCCCGATCGTCGAAGGCAGTCCGCGCATCGCTCTGCCGATTGCGGGGACCCGCAAGCTCGTCGCGATCGGGCTCAACTACGCGGATCACGCCGCGGAAACCGGTAGCCCGATTCCGCAGGAGCCCGTCGTCTTCCTCAAGGCCATCACGTGCCTCAACGGCCCGTACGACGATGTGATCTTGCCGCGCGATTCGCGCAAGACCGATTGGGAGGTCGAGCTCGGAGTCGTGATCGGCACGCGCGCCCGCTGCGTCGATGAGGCGCGCGCGCTCGAGCACGTTGCGGGGTATGCGATCGTGAACGATGTGTCCGAGCGCGAATTCCAGCTCGAGCGCGGGGGGACCTGGGACAAGGGCAAGGGGTGCGACACGTTCGGCCCGGTGGGCCCGTGGCTCGTGACACGCGAGGAAGTTCCCGACGTGCAGAATCTCGGCATGTGGCTCGAGGTCAACGGCCGGCGCATGCAGAGCGGCAATACCCGCACGATGATCTTCAGCGTCGCTCAGCTCGTGAGCTATGTGAGCCGGTTCATGACGCTCGAGCCGGCGGACATCATCACGACGGGGACGCCGCCAGGGGTCGGCGCAGCGAAGAAGCCGCAGCCGATTTTCTTGAAGCCTGGGGACACGATGCGGCTCGGCATCGACGGACTCGGGGAACAATCCCAGAGGATCGTCGCATGGCCCGGCGCGAGAGCGGAATGAGGATCGCGACCGTCCTCGCGATCGGCATCGCGCCGCTCCTCTGGATTGCCGTTTCGCGCGGTGTGTGGGCGCAGGCGCCCGCCAGCACCACGCCGCTCCCGGCCCCCTCGGGGCGGGCGGAGCATCCGTATGGGTCGCTTCCGTATTCCCCGAGCCTCGATCCTTCGGCCATGGACCGCTCCGCCGATCCGTGCGAGGACCTCTACACCTATGCATGCGGCGGATGGGAAAAGGCGAATCCGATCCCGTCCGACCAGTCGAGCTGGAGCGTGTACGGCAAGCTCACGATCGATGTTCGCCGCTACCTCTGGGGGGTCCTCCAGGAGGTCTCCCGGCCGATTGCGACCCGCACCCCCGAGGAGCAGAAGCTCGGTGACTATTTCGCGGCGTGCATGAACGTCGCCTCGATCGAGCGCGCGGGGATCGCCCCGATTCGCGCGGACCTCGCGCAAATCGATGCGCTCCGCGATAAGCAGGCGATCGGCGCCCTCCTCGGGAGCCTGCAGGCGCGCTATGGCAGCGGCGGCATGTTGTTCGGCAGCGACGTCGAGCAGGATGCACGCGATGCGACGCGGGTCATCGCCGCGATCGATGCCGGGGGCCTGGGGCTCCCGGATCGCGATTACTATCTCGCAACGGACTCGAAGTCGATCGAGATTCGCACGCAGTACGCAGCGCACGTCGCACACATGCTGCAGCTGATCGGCGAATCCGCTGATGCTGCGCGGGGCGATGCGACTACCGTCCTCAGGATCGAGACCGCGCTCGCGCGCGCTACGCTTTCGCGAGTCGATGAGCGCGATCCATACAAGGTCTATCACCGCGACACGCTGACGAGTCTGAAAACGCTCGCTCCCGGGCTCGACTGGAAGGGCTATTTCGAGCAGACCGGCCTCATCGCACGGCCGTGGATCAACGTCTCCGAGCCCGGCTTCGTGCGCGAGCTCGATGCCCTGGTGCGGCGCGAGAGCCTCGCGGATCTCAAGGCGTATCTGCGCTGGACGCTCATCGATGCCGCGGCGCCGTCGCTCTCCTCGGCGTTCGTCGCGGAGGACTTCGCGTTCAATCATGCCGCCCTGCTCGGCGCGAAGACCGACCGCCCGCGCTGGCAGAAGTGCGTCGCGTGGGTGGACCGCGATCTCGGTGAGGCGCTCGGGCGGCAGTTCGTCGAACGCAATTTCTCGGCCGGGACGCGCCAGAGCGTCGAGCGGATGACGCGTCAGATCGAGCGGGCGATGCGCGAACGGATCGAGAGGCTCGACTGGATGAGCCCCGAGACCAAGGCTCATGCGCTCGTGAAGCTCGAGGCGGTGCGCAACAAGATCGGTTATCCGCGGCACTGGCGCGACTACTCGACGCTCATCGTTCAAAGGAGCGATTTTTTCGGCAACGTCGAGCGGGCGGGGAGCTTCGAGTCGCACCGGGAAGCCGCAAAGATCGGACTGCCCGTCGATCGGGACGAGTGGCAGATCACCCCCCAAACCGTCAACGCCTACTACGATCCGCAGCTCAATGACATCAACTTTCCGGCGGCCGTGCTGATTGCGCCGCTGTTCGATCCCCGGCTCGATCCGGCGCCGAACTATGGCGACACGGGCGGGACCATCGGGCATGAGCTCACGCACGGTTTCGATGATCAGGGCCGCCAGTTCGATGCGCACGGAAACCTGCGCAACTGGTGGACACCGCGCGACGCGCGCCGGTTCGAGGCACGCGCGCAGTGCCTGCGCGCTCAATACGCCGGCTACACGGTCGTCGATCACATCAAGATCAACAGCAAGCTCACGGCCGGAGAGGACATCGCCGATCTCGGCGGGGAGCTGCTCGCGTGGATGGCATGGCAGGAGGAGGCCCGCGGCAAGCCGCAGCCGATGCGCGACGGACTCACTCCCGAGCAGCGCTTCTTCGTCGGATTCGCGCAATGGGCCTGTACGAACGAGCGGCCGGAGCGGCTGCGCGCGAACGCGCTCGCCGATCCGCACTCCCCGCCGCGCTATCGCATCAACGGCGTGGTCGTGAACATGCCGCAGTTCGCGCGAGCGTTCCACTGCAAGGTGGGCCAGCCGCTCGTGAAGCCGCCCGCGAAGCTCTGCAAGATCTGGTGAGCGCCGCGAGCTCAACGTGCGCCCCCGGGTCGATAGCGTCCCCCGGTCACCAGGGCGCCGCGGCTCCCTCAGGCAGCGGCGTGCGGGCTGCGTTCATGACGAGCGCGAGCAGTCCGTAGTAGCCGCACACGCCCGTGAGGTCCACGAGCCCCCGCTCGCCGAGCAACCCGAGCGCGGCTGCGTAGGTCTCATCGCGCACCTCGTGCCGGGAGTGCAGCTCCGCGCAGAAATCATGCACGACCGCCTCGTCGGCCTCGAGCGAGTGCGGCCGGCGGCCGGCGGCGATCTCCGCGATCGTGGCCGGGGCGAGGCCGGCATCGACTGCAGCCGGCGCATGCACGTGCCACTCGTACGCCTGCCGGAAGTGCCGCGCAGTCACGAGGATCGCGAGCTCGCGGAGCCGTGACGGCAGGGCGCTGTCGTAGCGCAGGTACTCCCCGAGGCGCTGCGCCCGGTCGAGCAGCTCCGGGCTGCGCAGCAACGGCACGAAGGGGCCGAAGAGCGCGCCGCGGCGGCCGCGCACGAGCGTATCGGCAGCGCGCTGCTGCTCGGGCGCCATCGCCTCGCGGGGGATGGGTGGAAGTCGGTCGCGATTCTCGGCCATGCTCGCTCGTGCGCAGCGCGAGCCCGCCGGCGCGGCTGCGCTCAGAAGTCTCATTCTAATCCGCCGAAGAATCCGCGTCGTGTGCCGCACATGGATCAACTGCCCTGAGTGGAGTATGTTGGGGCTGCGCCCGCGGGGCTCGCGGGCGCCGAAGGGGCTTTCAGGGGAAGTCTCCGCATGAAGAGGTCGTTCTCCTTCCGCGCGGCGCTCACCGGGGTGCTCGTCTCGATCGCCGCCTCGGGAGTGCTCCTGAGCCGCATGGCCGTGGCCCACCACTCGGTGGGCGGTGAGTTCGACCAGCACAAGAAGCTCACCTTGAGCGGCGTCGTCTCGAACGTCGAGTGGGCGAACCCGCATATCTATGTGCATTTCGCCGTCAGGGAGGCGAGCGGCGCGGTCGCCGACTGGCGTCTCGAGACGGTCCCGGTCGCCATGATGCGCAAGGCGGGTCTCACCAAGGCGCTGCTGCTCGCCAACGCCGAGAACGCGACGGTCGACATCTATCCGGCACGTGACGGCACGCCGCATCTGGGTTATCTGCTCAAGATCACTTACGCGGACGGCCACCATTATCAGTTCGGGGCGGATAGGCCTGCTTCCGCGCGGGGTGCACCGTCGTCCACTCCCGCGAGGCGATCGCCGTGACCGCCCGCCGTGCTTGCCGCGCGCTCGCATACCGCAGCATGGTGCTGCGCACCGTCCGCAGCGCAATGCTGCGCACGGTCCTCATCGCGGCCGCGACGCTCCTGTGGGGGCAGGCGTCGTCAGCCGCAGCTTCGCCGCAGCAGCGCGCTCCGCATCCCGTGGACGGCCATCCCGATCTCAGTGGAACGTGGGACAACGGGTCGGGCATCGACTTCCTGCATCCGGAGCACCTCGCTGGCGGGTCCGTGTGCGTCGCGGGATGCGATGCGCCGCCGGCACCCGCGCCCCGGCGTACTGCGGCGCGCGCGCGCCCCGCGCCGAACTTCCCTCACTATCGCGATCAGTTCCTTGCGAAGGTGAAGAACCTCAACGATCACCAGCAGCAGATGGACGGAGTGCTGCACTGTCGCTCGCCCGGCGTGCCGCGGATCGGGCCGCCGGACAAGATCGTCGAGCGCCCGGGCGAGGTCGTCTTTCTCTATGACGATGTGTCCGGATCGTTCTGGCGCATCATTCCGACGGACGGACGGCCGCATCGCACGGACGTGGAGGACAGCACGCTCGGTGACGGCGTCGGACACTGGCAGGGCGATACGCTGGTCGTCGATGACACGCATTTCAGCGGCGACACCTGGCTCACCGACAACGGTGCCTTCCACACGAACCAGATGCACGTGGTCGAGCGATTGCGCAGGGTAGGCGACACGCTTCAGTGGCAGGCGACCGTTTACGATCCGACGGTTCTGCTCGAGCCCTGGAGGACCACTCTGCGCATCGCCAAGCTCACCCAGGACGAGCTCGTCGAGCCCACGCCGTGCATCGATCACGACATCTCACACGAAGTCGACAATACTCACCACAACAATCCGCGCTGAAAGGCCGCGCTGCCTCAGGGCGGTGCAGGCGAGGCCTTCGGAGACAGAAGCGACTCGACGGCGCGTGCGATCGCAAACAGCCTCGCATCCTCTCCGTGCTCTGCCATCAGCATGAGCCCGAGGGGCGCTTCCCCGGCCCGATGAACCGGAATGGAGATCGCGCACCGGTCCAGGAAGTTCGCGATTGCCGGATTGCGCAGCGCCAGAGCGTTCAGGCGGTAATAGGCCGCATCGTCCTCGAGCTCTTGCAGCGCCGGCGCGACGAAAGGGACCGTCGGCATCAGGACCGCATCAAATGGTGCCGTGACGGCGCTCGCTGTGCGGATCAACTCCGCACGGACCGCGAGCAGCCTCACGTAGTCCGCCGCGGTCTGCTCCCGGCCCTTCGAGATCCGCGGCGCGACGCGGGGGTCGAACTCCTCTCTGCGCGATTCGAGCAACTCGCCGTATTCCGCCCAGGACTCGGCGGCACTGAAGCCTCCTCGCGAATTGATCGCGGGAAGACGTGAGAGCTCGGGAAACGGCGCGTTCGTGAGCAAAGCGCCCGCGCGCGCGAGGGCGCTCGAGCAGCGCTCGAAAGTGGCCGCGACCTCGGCGTCGAGATTCTCGAGCACATGATTGCGCGGAACGAGCAGCCGCAGCCCTCTGAGCGGAAACGGCTCCGGCGCGCGGGCGGCGGCCAAGCGCGCTGCGTCCGCAGGTGCGCTACCCGAGAGCAGCGCATCGAGCAATGCGCAGTCCGCAACGCTCCGCGCGAGCGCGCCGACGGAGTCGAGCGTCGTGGAGAGCGGCGCGACGCCGTCGCGCGGCACGCGACTCGCCGTCGGTTTGAATCCCACGATGCCGGTGAAGGCGGCCGGGATGCGACACGAGCCTCCGGTGTCCGTGCCGATTGCAGCCGCGGCCATGCCGTCGGTCACCGAGATGGCGGCGCCGGATGAGGAGCCGCCAGGTATACGTCGCGTCGCGCGATCGAACGGATTGAGCGGGGTGCCGTAATGAGGATTCAAGCCGAGACCGGAGTAGGCGAGCTCGGTCATGTTCGTGCGGCCGATGACGATGAGGCCTGCCGAGCGCAGGCGCGCCACGGCGGTTGCATCGCGCTCGGCCGGCGGCCGCGAGCGCAGGACCTTCGATCCGGCGGAGGTGACGCTGCCCGCCACATCGAAGAGGTCCTTGACGGAGACCGCAATGCCGGCGGACGCAGGGAGCGGGGCCCCGCTCGCGCGCAGCGCATCGATGGCGTCCGCGCGGGCGCGGGCCTGCGTTGCATAGACCTCGAGGAAGGTCCACCGTCCCTGGCCCGCGGGATCGCCGATGCGCCGGAGGCATTGCTCGATGAGCTCGCGAGCGCGCACACGACCGCTCGCGAGCTCAGCCATCGCCCCGCACACATCGAGCATGGCCGAAATAGTACGCGCCCGCGCATCCGCCGTGCGAGCCTCTCCTTACGTGCCCCGGCCGCCTTCGGTCCGGGCTCAGAACTTCAATACGCCCTGGATCGCGAGCTCCGACAGGCTATTGCCGTCCGGCGTGAGTGCGGCGATCGCGGCCGTGGTTCGATAGAAGGTGTAGAGCTGCGCCGAATCGTAGCGGCCTTCGAGGCGCAGCTCGAAGTTGCTCGTCGGCGCATAGCCGAACGTCACGGTGCCTTCCCAGAGGTGCTGTCCATCGACGGCGCCGGTCGCGAAACCGTCCTTGTCGTCGAGATACTCGAGACGGCCCGAGACGCGCCATTGGGAGCTGAAGGCGTAGTTGGCATACGCCGCCGTCCCGTACCACGTCGCCGTGCCGGGTACGCCGACTCCGAATGCCTGGGCCTGCTGGTCCCAGTCGACGTTCAAGATGAGAGTCAGGGAGGACGTGGCATTGTAGGTCGCGACCACGTCGACCAGGGTCCTCTGCGCATCGTACGGCAGCATCTTGCCGAAGTACGCCTGCGTCGTGACCGAGAACGTCTTGTTGGGTGTCCAGCCGACGCCGACTTCGCCGGTCTTCGAGCCGTAGCTCGTCGACATGACGTTCCAGCCGTTGTTCACGCCGGCGATGAAGTTGAACGTACCCGTCACGGCGTAGGTCGCGCGAACGCCGGTGTGGGTGAGCGGCTCGTTGTCGAAGAACAGCAGGGAGCGCGAGAAGTTCGTGTTTTGCGTCGGGTTGATGACCTCCGCGCCGGCGAGCGTCAGGAGCTTGCCCGCCTGCACCGTGAGCGGACCGGTCGCGTATTGAAGGTACGCTTGCCGGATATCGAACACGCCGCTGCCGTTCTCGGCGGCGTTCAGGATTTTCGCATCCTCGCCGGCGATCACGTCGGCGAGCGCCCCGAAGCCCTGCTTCGGTTGATAGGCGATGCTGAACCCCGCCTCATCGAGTTGAAAGGTATCGTGGTTCGGATCGAACTGATGGATGTTGAAGGGATAGCCGTTCGAGTACGCGTAGGAAGTGGCGACATACCCGTTCGCCGTGACGCCCCACGCGGCGAGCGTGTCGGCCCAGCTGGCGGCGGCGGGCTTCTGGCCGCCGGCATCGGCTGCGAGCAGCAGATGTGGCGCGATGGCAACGAGCGCGAGGGCCGCGGCGGCCCCTACTTTGTTTGACATGATGATGGTTGTCCCCGTGCTGATTCAGAGCGATGGGCGAGGCGACGGCCCCGGCTTCGGAACGCAGAGTGCAACGGCTGTGCCAGAGCGATTTTCCCGATACGTTGCACCGGCTTACGCAAATCGCGCTCTGGCGAGCGTCGCAGGACGCACCAGTTGAGGTCGGCTGCACCGGGCCGCTGTCACATGGTGGTGCAAAGTGCGGACAGGCGGCACGCGCCCGCTGCCGCGCGGTGCTTCACGGCAACATGAACGCCGAGCGAGCGGCCGGGCTCTCCCGCCACTGCCCTGGGTCCACCATTTGCGACGCCGCAGCCGAGAGCGATGATTCACCCGGCTCTCGATCTCGAGGAGGCTCCGACATGCGGATATCCGGGCAGGACCTGTATTTCGACAATCGCGCGGACGCGGGGCGGTATCTCGCGCAGCGGCTGATCGAGCACGCCCGGCAAACTCATGCCCACGAGGGTGCGGAGAATCCCATCGGGTCTGACGCGCTCGTTCTCGCGCTCCCTCGCGGAGGAGTGCCGGTCGCCTATGAGGTGGCGGCGGCGCTCGATGCGGAGCTCGACGTGTTTCTCGTGCGCAAGCTCGGCGTTCCAGGTCACGAGGAGCTCGCAATGGGCGCCATCGCCTCGGGCGGCGTCCGCGTGATCAATGATGCGGTCGTGCAGGCGCTGCGCATTCCGGCATCGACGATCGATGCGGTCGCCGCAGCCGAACGCGATACGCTCGAGCGGCGCGAGCGACAGTATCGGGGCGATGCGCCGCGTCCGGCCGTTCGCGACCGCGTCGTGATCCTCGTGGACGACGGCCTCGCGACCGGCGCGTCGATGCGCGCGGCGCTCGAGGCGCTCGGGCGCGAGGAGCCGCGCCGGCTCATCGCGGCAGTGCCCGTTGCCCCGCTCGAGACCTGCAACGAGATCGAGGCGGAGGCCGATGAGGTGGTTTGTGCGGAGACACCGCGCGACTTCTTCGGTGTGGGCCAGTGGTATCGCGAGTTCGGCCAGACGACCGACGAGCAGGTGCGGCAGCTGCTCGCTCGCGCGGCGCAGCGGCAACCTCACACTCGCGATCGCCCGCACTGAGCGGCGCTCGTCGAGGGCTGGCACGAGGAGGCGGTCATGGTCCCAAACGTCAGAACGGAACTTGCTGTCCGAGTTTCCCGAGGATTCAATCAACGGAGTGCAGTCATGCCGGAACGAACGACAGTCGAGCGGGCGAAACGGGATCTTCGCGCGGGCAAGCGGCCGACAACCGCCGCAGGGGAGTTCGTGCGCGAGGAGATGGAGCACATTCGCCGCGGGCGCCACGGCGCTCGCAACACGCGCCAGGCGATCGCCATCGGTCTCTCGAAGGCGCGCCGCGCGGGCGTGCCCCTGCAGCCGCCCGCAGCGTCCGCAGCGAAGGGGCGGACTCGCAAATCGGCGGAGCGTGCGTACGAGCCAGGGCAGGGCAGACGCAAACCCCGCGCGCCCTCCCGGGCCCGTGCGAAGGCCGTGAGCCGTGCGTTGAAGCGCGAGAGCCGCGCGGCCGCCTCGCCCCGCGCCCTCTCGGCCCATGCGAAGGGCACGGCCTCCCGCCGGCGCACCCGTCGGAGCCGCGCACACTGAGGGGCACTTCGAGCCTTCAAGGCGGCTGCGGGCCGGTCTGCGTATCTCGGCTCGCGCGGTAACGGCTCTTTTTACTCTCCGGAGCTACTCCGCCCCGCCCGCCGGGCGGGGTAGGACTGCGCGCGCAGCCCGGCGTCTGGTAGGATCGGTGCGGGGAGGCCCCGCGCCTTATATCAGTATATCGGTTCACCACCCAGATATCGGTTCACCACCCAGGACCCGAGCATGAGCTACACCATCACCATCAATGGCAAGGCTGAGACCGTCGATGTCGAAGGCGACACCCCGCTTCTGTGGGTGCTGCGCGACGTGCTCGATTTGAAGGGCAGCAAGTTCGGGTGCGGGATGGGCCTGTGCGGCGCCTGCACGGTCCACCTCAACGGGCGGGCGACTCACGCGTGCATCACGCCGGTCTCGGCGGTCGGCTCGGCGCAAGTGACGACCATCGAGGGACTCGGCGACAGCGAGGTCGGCCGTAAGCTGCAGGATGCCTGGGTTGCGCACGATGTGCCTCAGTGCGGCTACTGCCAGGCGGGCCAGCTCATGGCGGCGGCTTCGCTCCTCGGCCAGAACCCTCGACCGAGCGACCAGGACATCGATGATGGCATGAGCGGCAACATCTGCCGCTGCTGCACCTACACTCGCGTCCGCGCCGCAATCAAAGAGGCGGCGGGGCTCCCGACCACCGACTCGAGGGAGGTTTGATCATGGCCAGCCAGCAGGCGGAGACGGGCAAGAGCGTGGTCGCCGGCGCCCCCGAGTCGCTCTCGCGACGAACTTTCCTCAGGGTGAGCGCCGTCGCGGGTGGCGGGCTGCTCATCGACTTCAGCATTCCGGGATTCGCCCACGCCGCGCCGCACGCGGCGGAGCAGGACTACACCCTCAATGCCTACGTTCAGATCGCGCCGAACGGTGTCATCACCATCATGGCGAAGAATCCGGAGATCGGGCAGGGCGTCAAGACCTCCCTGCCGCAGATCATTGCGGAGGAGCTCGATGCCGATTGGAAGGATGTGCATGTCGAGCAGGCGCCAGTCGATGCGAGGAAATACGGGGCGCAGTTCGCCGGTGGCAGCTTCTCGATTCCGATGAACTACGAGCCGCTGCGCCAGGTCGGCGCGGCCGGTCGGGCTCTGCTCGTCAAGGCCGCCGCGCAGAAGTGGCACGCGCCCGAGGAGCAGTGCGACACCTTGCCGAGCAAGGTCCGCCACAAGCCGACCGGCCGGACGCTCGGATACGGAGCGCTTGCGTCCAGGGCTGCGGCGATCGGCACCAGGGAGCAAGCCAAGGAGCAGGCCGCGATGGCGGCGGCGATGGCTCACGCCGGAAGGGGCGGTCATGCAGGCCCCCCGGGTGCAGGGCGTGGAGGCCCGCCGGGAGTGGCTCGCGCAGGCGGGCCGGGTCGGGGGCGCGGCGGTCCGCCGGGTGCCGGCCGGGGTGGCCCGCCGGGTGCCGCAATGTTTGCCGCCCTTCAGCCGCACTACAAGCTGAAGGACCCGAAGGACTTCCGCATCATCGGCCAGCCGATCTCGGGCGTCGACAACCCGCTCATCGTCACCGGCAAGCCGCTCTTCGGCATCGACCAGTCGGTTCCGGGGATGAAGTACGCCGTGTACGAGCGTTGCCCGGTGTTCGGCGGCCGCCCGCTGAGTGCGAATCTCGCGGAGATCAAGGCGCTGCCCGGCATCCACGACGCGTTCCTCGTCGAGGGTGCCAACCCGACCGGCCTGCCGGACGGGATGACGATCACATTGGTCCCGGGCGTCGCCATCATCGGTGATACCTGGTGGGCGGCGAACAAGGCGCTCGACAAGCTCGCGGTGCAATGGGACGAAGGACCGGTCGCCGAGCAGAGCACCGAGAAATTCGATCGTACGGCGGCGGACCTTGCGAACAAGCCGCCTGGGAAGGTCCTTCGCAAGGACGGCGACTTCGACAAGGCCATCGCGGGCGCGGCGAAGGTGGTCGAGGGCAGCTATCAGTATCCGTTTATCGCGCACGCCTATCTCGAGCCGCTCAACGCCACGGCGCATTTCAAGGACGGCAAGGTCGAGATGTGGGTGGCGACGCAGAACCCCGCCGCCGGAGCGGGCAACGTCGCCAAGACGCTGGGGATACCGCCGAGCGATGTCACGGTGCACGTGATCCGCAGCGGCGGTGGCTTCGGAGGTCGGCTCGGGACCTGGTACATGGTCGAAGCCGCGTACCTCTCGAAGCGCACCGGCGTGCCGATCAAGCTGCTCAACAACCGCCGGCAGGACATCCAGCACGAATATTACCGTCCGGCGGGCTATCACCATTTCCGGGCCGGCGTTGACGCGCAGGGCAAGCTCATCGCTTTCCGGGATCACTTCATCACCTTTACGCCCGACGGCGAGAAGGTCTCCGACAGCGCGAATCTCGAGGCGAGCGCATTGCCGGCGCGCTTGGTGCCGAACCTCGAATATGCCCAGTCGCTGATGCTGCTCGGGGTGCCGACGGGTCCCCATCGTGCGCCCGGCGACAATGCGATCGCGTACGCGTTCGAGTCCTTCATCGACGAGATCGCACACGCGGCTGGGAAGGACCCCCTGCAGTACCGCATCGATCTGTATTCCCCTGCGCGCGTGCTGCACAATCCACCCTCGCCGCGCCGCAGCTTCATGAGGCTGCCGGAGTACGACACCGGTCGGGCGATCGGCGTGCTCGAGCTCGTGCGCGACATGTCGGGCTGGGGCAAGCGCAAGCTTCCTGCACGCACCGGCATGGGCGTCGCGCACTACTACAGCCATCTCGGCTACGTCGCGGAAGTGATCCAGGCGAGCGTCGCGCCGGAAGGCACCGTCCGGGTGGATAAGGTGTGGGCCGCGGTCGACTGCGGGCCGCAGATCGTCAACCCGAGCGGCGCCATGAACCAGGTGCAGGGCGCCATCATCGACGGACTGAGCGCCGCTCTCGGACAGCAAATCACGATCGACCGCGGCCGTGTCGTGCAAACGAACTTCCACGAGTTCAACCTGCTGCGCATGAATCAGGCACCCCCCGTGGAAGTGCAGTTCCGGCGTACGCAGGGTGTCATGGTGACCGGCTTGGGCGAGCCCGCGCTGCCCTCGGCGCCGCCTGCGCTCTGCAATGCGATCTACGCCGCAACGGGCAAGCGCGTTCGCAAGCTGCCGATCGATCCGGCGGAGCTCGCGACGACCTGACGGCCGCCAACGCATCGGGCAATGCACCCGCGCTCCCCCTCGAGGCGGGCGCGGGCCGCCGTCTTGCTGCCGGAGAGCGCGTGAGTGGAGAGAGAAGTCGGCTGACAGCTGCGGAAGCGTTTCTCGCGGCCCTCGCG
Organism: Steroidobacteraceae bacterium; assembly: GCA_050738595.1. Lineage (GTDB taxonomy): Bacteria > Pseudomonadota > Gammaproteobacteria > Steroidobacterales > Steroidobacteraceae > JASHUC01. Next base: position 18,954 of record JBOHZR010000219.1, read on the forward strand.
CGCCGTGGCGTCGAGTACCTGTACGTCAACGCCGGCACCGACTTCGCCTCGATCGTGGAGGCGTATGCGAATCGCCCATCACGAGTCGAATCGCGCGGGGACCCGGCTGCACCCCGCCTCGCGTTCCCGACACCGATCGTTTGCTTGCACGAGAACGTCGCAGTCGGCATGGCGCATGGTTACGCGCTCGTCACCGGCAAGCCTCAGGCCGTGATGGTTCACGTGAGCGTCGGGACGGCGAACTGCGTGTGCGGCCTGCTCAACGCTGCGCGCGACCAGGTCCCCCTGCTTCTCGCCGCCGGGCGCACGCCGCTCTACGAGCAGGACCGACCCGGTGCGCGCAACGCGCCCATCCACTGGGCGCAAGAGATGTTCGACCAAGCGGGGCTCGTGCGCGAGCTCGTCAAGTGGGACTACGAGCTGCGCGATGCGATGCAGGCCGAGATCGTCGTCGACCGGGCGCTCGCCATCACGCGCGCCGCTCCGGCCGGCCCCGTTTATCTGACGCTGCCGCGCGAGGTGCTTGCGCAGGAGGTCGCAGCGGCCTCGCTGTGGCCCAGTGAGACGGCCGTGCCGCGCGCGCCGGCGCCGAATCCCGCCGACGTGGAGCAGCTCGCGCAGCTCATCGCGGGAGCCGAGCTGCCGATCATCCTCACCTCCGGATCGGGCGCGCTCTCGGCATCGCAGGCGCTCGAGACGATGCAGGCGTTCGGACAGTTCGTGCGCCGCTTCGGCATCGGCGTCGTCGAGTATCTGGCGCGGCGCGTGCGACTGCCGTCGAGCCATCCGCTCAACCTCGGCACCGACAATCGGTTGGCGGTCGAGCGCGCGGATCTGATCCTGGTCGTTGATGCCGACGTGCCGTGGATCCCGGCAGTGTCGGCGCCGAATCGTGCGGCCCGCATCGTGCACATCGGGGTCGATCCCCTGTATGCGCGCTATCCGATCCGCTCCTTCCGGGGTGACCTGGCGCTCGTGACGACCCTCGAGCAGCTGCTGCCGCCGCTCACCGCGGCCCTCGATCATTGTGCGGCTGTCGGGCGGGTGGACTATGCGGCGCGCTCGCGGCGCATCCAGGAGCTCGCCGCCGTACGGCGCACCGGCCTCGAGGCGCGCCGCAAGCGGATCGCGGACGAGCGCCGCCTGACCCGAGCCTGGCTCACGACATGTTTGAACGAGGCCGTTGCTCGGGATGATTGCATCGTGAACGAGTACTGGGTCGAGCGCGAGCTGCTCGAGCGCGAGCTGCCCGGGACGTATTTCGCGACTCCTCCGGCAGGCGGGCTAGGATGGGGGCTGCCCGCGGCACTCGGCATCGCGCAGTTCAAGAAGGCCGCGAACGAGGCGCAGGACGCACGCGTCGTGATCGCGGCGGTTGGCGACGGCTCGTACGTCTTTGCGAATCCTGCCGCCTGCCATCAAGCGGCAGCCGCTTTGCAGCTGCCGGTGCTGACCGTGGTATGCAACAACCGCCAATGGGGCGCCGTCGAATGGGCGGCGCGCGGCGTGTACCCTGACGGAGAGGCGGCCCGCGGGGGCACGCCCGTGCCGCTCAGCAGCCTCGAACCCGCGCCCGCATTCGAGAAGTATGTCGAGGCGTCCGGCGGCCACGGGGAGCGAGTGACCGACCCGCAAGAGCTGCCGGGTGCGCTCGAGCGCGCGCTCACCGTCGTGCGCCGCGAGCGTCGGCAGGCCCTGCTCAACGTAATCTGTGAGTGAGCCCGTGAGCGCTGATCGAATCAATGGGGATCGCAAGCTCGGTGTGGACCGCGCGCGGGATGGCCTCGACCGCGAATACACGATGCTGATCGATGGCGCCTGGACGCGCGGTGAGGCCAAGGAGACGTTCCAGTGCGTCGATCCTTACACCGGCGAGCCTTGGGGACGCATTCCGCAGGCGGGCGCGGCGGAGGTGGACCGCGCCGTCTCGGCGGCCCGCCGGGCGTTTGATCGCGACGGCTGGGGAGAGAGCGTGGCGGCCGAGCGCGCGGCGTTGCTCAGGAAGCTCGCCCGAGGGATCGAGGTGCATGCGGATGAGCTCGCGTACCTGCAGATTCGCGAGAACGGCAAGCTCGTGAGCGAGATGCGCCCGCAGATCGATGCGCTCGTGCGCGCCTGCGAGTACTTCGCGGGCCTCGCCGAGGCGGCGGGTGGGCGCACGGTGCCGCTGCACGGCTTCACGGCGTACACCGTGCGCGAGCCGATCGGAGTCGTCGCGGCCATTACGCCGTGGAACTCGCCGCTGCTGCTGCTCGGCTGGAAGCTCTTCCCCGCGCTCGCCGCGGGAAACACGCTCGTCGTCAAGCCCTCGGAGATCACATCCGTCTCGACGCTGCGGTTCGCCGAGCTCACCATGGAGGCCGGGTTTCCGCGCGGCGTCGTCAACGTCGTTACTGGCCATGCGCTTCCCACGGGCGCCGCGCTCGTCGAGCATCCAGGAGTCGACAAGATCGCCTTCACCGGCTCGACCGCCGCAGGCAAGGCGATCGCCCGCGCGGCGGCGGAGCGCTGCGCGCGAGTCTCGCTCGAGCTCGGGGGCAAATCGCCAAACATCATTTTTGCCGATGCGCTGCTCGATGCGGCCGTCGACGGCATCGTCGCCGGCATCTTCGCGGCGACCGGGCAGACGTGCGTCGCGGGCTCTCGCGTGCTCGTCGAGCGCTCCATCTACGAGCAGGTTGCTGCGAGGCTCGTGGAACGAGCGCGCGCGCTGTCGCCCGGCGACCCGCTCGTGCGCACGACGGGGCTCGCGCCGCTCGCTTCACGGGCGCAGCTGCAGAAGGTGCTGAGTTACTTCGAGGTGGCGCGCTCCGAGGGTCTCGAGCTCCTCTCGGGTGGCCGCCGCATCGAGCGCCCCGGCTTCTTCGTCGAACCGACGGTGTATGGGAACGTGCGCAACGACTGCCGCCTCGCCCGCGAGGAGATCTTCGGTCCGGTGGCGGCGCTCATTCCCTTCGAGGGCGAGGAGCAGGCCATCGCGATCGCAAACGAGACGCCGTTCGGACTGGCAGCCGGCATCTGGACCGAGAGCGTGCGGCGCGCGCACCGCCTCGCTGCGCGCGTGCGCGCGGGCACCGTGTGGATCAACAATTACAGACAGATCGCCTACGCCATTCCGTTCGGCGGCTTCAAGCAGAGTGGGCTGGGGCGTGAGCTTGGACCCGAGGCGCTCAACGAATACACCGAGGTCAAGAGCGTCTGGATCGACACGAGCCGCGGCGCATGAGCGCGCGATGATCGTGGCCGGACGTTAGATCGAGCTGATTTCCTGCAATTCTGGAGATGATGGTGAGCGAGTCAGAACCCGTGTCCGGCAATCCATTCGATCCGAAGCTGTTCCGCCCCGAGGCCGTTCCGCCCGGGGTCGCCGCGGCCAACGAGGCTTTTCGTCAGGCGCTCTCCGCAGGTCCGGAGTGGTGGGAAGTCGGTGCGGCGAAGTTTCGGGAGCTGGCCGCCTCGGGCCGAGGACCGTTTCCGCCGCCCGAGGTCTCGCCCCGGGGCCGCACGATCCAGATCGAGGGACGTGGTGGGCACCGGATCTCGCTCCGCGTGCTCGCGCCGGCGGGTGCGCAGGGCATTTATCTGCATTTCCACGGAGGCGGGCTGGTGCTTGGCTCCGCGATGACGCAGGACGCGATGCTGGAGCGCATCGCGCGGAGCACCGGGATGGCCTGCGCGAGCGTCGAGTACCGGCTCGCTCCGGAGCATCCGTATCCGGCGGCCTGGGACGATGGCGAGTCCGCGGCGCTCTGGCTCACCGGCAACGGCAAGCGCGAGTTCGGGAGCGACGCGCTGGCGATCGGCGGCGAATCGGCGGGCGCCACGCTCGCCGCCGCCGTTCTGTTGCGCATGCGTGACCGCCACGGCTTCACCGGGTTTCGCGCCGCGAATCTGAGCTACGGCAACTTCGATTCCTCGATGACGCCGAGCCAGCGGCTCGCGCCGGTGAAGGGCGTGCTCGTCGGCAGGACGGCCATCGAGAAGTTCTGCGGTGCTTATCTGCCGAAACACGTCGACCCGCGCGACCCCGACGTCTCCGCGCTCTACGCGAATCTCAGGGAGATGCCGCCCGCGATCTTCACCGTTGGCACGGGCGATCCGCTCATCGACGATACTCTCTTCATGTACGCACGCTGGATCGCAGCAGGGAACGAGGCAGAGCTCGCCATCTATCCGGGCGCCGCCCACGCCTTCAACGTGTTCCCGATGCCGCAGGCCGCGCAAGCGAACGCGCGGATCGATGCGTTTCTGAAGCGCGCGCTATCGCGCGCTTGAGCGGGTCCCTCAGGGACCTTGGCCGCTGTCCGCCTCGGCCTCGCCGAGTGCCCGATGGAGCGTGCGCTTACCGGCGAGGGACGCGAGCTCGCGCAGCCGCGCCGCGTGAGCGGCGGACGCCGGGCGGAATCGCGGGTTCGAGGCGAGGCGGCGCTCGAGCACGTCGAGCGCTTTGCCCGTTTCCCGCTCGGCAAGCAGCCGGGACAAATGATCGCTCACCAGCCGGTCCGCGATACGGGGATCGTCCCAGCGGGATGCGGACTCGATGAGGGCGGCGTACTCCGCGTGGGTCTGGGCCCGCCGATCGGGGGCGTCGCGGCAGTGCTCGAGTGTCCAGCGCTCGATCTCGGCCCAGGCACCGGCAGTGCGGCCGAGCCGCGCGTGAGTGAAGCTCCGGTCGAGCATCCGGTTGCGCTCATCAGCATGCTCGCGCAGCTCGCGCTCGACGCGACGCTCCGCGCGTGTACGTGTCGGCACGCCGAGCGCAAAGCGATTCTCATGTACGGCGCCCCCGATCAGAGCGAAAAGTGTGAGAAACGCCAGCTGGCCGAGCGCGATCAGGATCCCGAGCGGCACTTCCGATTGCGCGAGCGCGTAGAGCCCGCCCCCGCAGGCGAGCGTCGCGAGCACGAGCCAGCCGTAGTCCCGCCCCATGCCGCGAATCAACGCTGCGAGCGTCACGGGATAGGCGGCGCGCAAGGGATTGCCGCTCATCCCGAGCACCGCGACGCTCGCAGGCAGCGCCGCGAGCATCAGCGCCGCGGTCACGACGAGCGCCGGCCGTCCGAGCCGCACGCCGAGCCAGCTCGCGAGCCCCCATCCGGCTGCGATCAGAATCGCCTGCGCGAGCGGCCGCTGCTCATCGAACGGGTTGAGCATCTCGACCGCGAGCACCGGAGGCTCTTCATCGCCCGCGACGGCTGAATCGAGCAGTACGAAGCAGTATTTAAAGAACCAGGAAATCAGGAGGATGGCGGGCAGTAGCGCCATGAGTCCCATGAGTCCCATCAATAGCGCCCGCACGCAGAACGCGAGGGCGACGGTGAGAATCCCCACGAGGACCAGCGGCGCGGCCCGCCAGGGAAGAAGGAGGTAGCGCATCATAGGGATGCCGCAGGTGCCATGTTGATTTCCCGCCGTAGCGCCGAGATTACCCAACCCCGGGACTCGTGCGAAACTACCCTCGGAGGGTGGGGCGATGCAGAAGGGCTCAAGCTACGACCTCGTCGTGCTCGGATGCGGGGCGGCGGGCCTGTCGGCCGCGGTCGCGCATGTCGCTGCTGCCCGCGTCACGGGTCGCTCACCCCGAGTCGCCGTCGTGGAGCGCGCTTCACGCGCCGAGCGGGGCGGAGCCACTCGGTGCACGAGTGCCTGGTTTCGCATTACCGCAGACCGCCGCCTCGACCCGGCATTCGTCCCTCGCATGCGCGAGGTATCCGGCGGGCTCGCGGATCTCGATTATTGCCGTGCGCTCGAGCGCGAGGTGACCGAGACGCTCGCCTTTCTCGAGCGCAGCGGAGTCGAGCTGACGTACTTCAAACAACCTTTCGCGAACCGCAACACCGGCGGCGGACTCGGCATGCCGGTGCGTGGCGGACTCGGGATCGTCGAGGGGCTCTGTGGCGTCCTCGAGCGCGCCGCCGGCGTCGAGATGCTCTACGAGACCGAAGCGGTGCGGCTCGGGCTCACCGAGTGCGGCCGCGTCGGCGGAGTCATCGTGCGCACGCGCGACGGAGCGGCGAGAACGCTCCACGCCGCGGCCGGCGTGGTCATCGCCTGCGGAGGATTCGAAGGCAACGCCGAGATGCTCACGCGCTATCTCGGGCCGGGGGCGTGCGATCTGCCGCTGATTGCACCGACGCTGCGCAACAATACGGGCGATGGCCTGCGGATGGCGCTGGAAATCGGCGCTGCGACCGCGGGACAGTTCGAGATGTTCCATGGCGAGCCGATCGATGTGCGCTCGCGAAAGCCCGACGCGGTGGTTTACGCCTATCCGTTCGGGATCCTCGTCAACGCACGCGGCGAGCGTTTCTATGACGAGGGGAAGGACAGTTTCGATTCGACCTTCGAGGAGCTCGCATTCGAGATCTGGAGCAAACAGGGCCAGAGGGCGTTTCTCATCGGTGATCAGAGCACTGCCTCGATCGAGCCCGTGCAGGCGATCATTCTCAGCGATCAGCCGCCCGTGACCGGCGCTACGCTGCGCGAGCTCGCAGGCGCGCTCGGTCTCGATCCGCAGGCGCTCGAACGCACCGTCGCCGCGTTCAATGCCGCGGTCGTATCGGGAGAGTTCGATCCGCGCACGTTCGACGGCAAGTGCACTCGGGGCATCACGCCGCCGAAGTCCAACTGGGCCCTGCCCATCGAGCGCCCGCCGTTCATCGGCTATCCGCTCACCTGCGCCGCCACATTCACCTTCGGCGGCGTGCGCACGGACAGTCTCGCCCGAGTGCTCACTCCATCCGGCACGGCGATACCGGGTCTGTACGCGGCCGGCGAGGTCACGGGTCTCTATTACCATCACTATCCGGCAGGCACTTCGGTCCTCAGGGCGGCGACGTTTGGGCGCATCGCCGGCACGCACGCCGCGCAGGCGAGCGCGGGGCCATCGCCGGCGGGGCCGTAATGTGATGACATACTCTCGCGTGCGGCGTGGAATTCGCATCGGATGAAGCTCGTTCACGCAAATCGGATGCAATGGGGCGGCAGCCTCACCGCGCACCGCGCGGGTCGCATGTCGCACAAGGTCCTCTTCGAGGGCGAGGAAGGCAGTCCCGACAACTACCTGTTCGTGCTGGCCAACGAGGGCTCCGACTATTACTCCCCGCGTCACCGCCACGCCTGGGACCAGGTGCGCTTCTGCCTCGAGGGCGCCATCCCGATCGGCCGCGACCTCAAGATCGGGGCAGGCGAGATCGGCTATTTCCCCGAGGGGGTGCACTATGGCCCGCAGGAGGGCGGCCCTGATCGCATCGTGCTCCTGCTGCAGATCGGCGGGGCGAGCGGGCTCGGCTATTTGAGTTCGGCGCAGCTCGAGGAAGGCCGCAGGCGTCTGCTCGAGGAAGGGACGTTCGAGCAAGGCGTCTTCCGCCGCTCGAGCGGGGCAGGGAAGCGCAACGAGGATGCGTACGAGGCGATCTGGCGGGCCATGACGGGCCAGCCCTTGAGCTACCCGAAGCCGGCCTATAGAGCCCCCATCGTGATGCGGCCGGACGGCTTCACTTGGCAGCCTGATCCGAATGCGAGCGCCTCGGGCTCATCCGGTGTGCGGCGCAAGGGGCTCGGGACGTTCCCCGCGCGCGGCTTGTCGCTCGCGCTGAAGACGATCGAGCGCGGCTCTCGTCACACGCTCGAACCGTCGCCCTTCAGGCGGTTGCTGTTCGTCCTCGAGGGCGAGGGGCGCTTGAACACGGAGGCCTACGAGGCCAGCACGGCGCTGCGTCTCGAGCCGAACGAGGGCGCGGCTCTTGAGGCAAGCGAGCCCACTTCGCTGTTTGCGATCTCCGTCGCGCTACTCGCGACTCATTGAAGGCGACGGGAACCGCCAGCAGGCGCGGCTGGTCGCCGATATCGCGGCCGAGCGCATCGATCCATCCACCGCGCGCCGCCGAGCCGCGACGCTGATCGAGGGGGCGAGCTGAGCGCCGTCAGACCGCAGCGGGCGCGAGCCGCTTGCCGCGAATCAGATCGGCGCCTTTCTCGGCCACCATGATCGTGGGCGCGTTGGTGTTGCCGCCCGGAACGTTCGGCATGACCGATGCGTCGATGATGCGCAGGCGCTCGATGCCGCACACCTTGAGCTCCCCGTCGACCACCGCGTTCGCATCGAGCCCCATGCGGCATGTGCCGACCGGGTGCTGGGTGATCTGTCCCGTCTCGCGCACATAGCGCTCGAGGTCGGTATCCGAGGTGCGCTCCGGGCCAGGCATGATCTCGCGCAGAACCAGGCTTCTCAGAGGCTCCTGCGCATAAACCTCGCGAGCCGCGCGAATGCCGCGGATCATCCGCGCCACATCGCCCGGCTCGGTGAAGAGATTGAAGAGGATCCGCGGCGGATCGGCGGGATTCGCCGAGCGCAGCGTGACGGTGCCGCGGCTCGCCTCGCGGATCATCGACACGGCGACCGCGAGGCCATGATCGGGCGGCTTCGCGAGGAGGGGATACCAGATGCGCGCGCCCGGTTCGGCCGCGGAGCCACCCGCGGGGCAGGTGAGCTGCATGTCCGGCCGGTCGAGACCGGGCTCGGTGCGCAGGAAAAGATTCCCGGCGCAGGCGTTCGTCGCAAAGGGACCCGTGCCGAGCAGCGCCCAGCGCAGCACCGAGAGTGCGGCCCGATCCAAGCGCAGGTGTTTGAGGAAGGTCCTCGGCCGCGCCGCATTGAGCGTGAATGTCAACGGATGCTCGATGAGATTGCGGCCGACGCCCGGCAGGTCGTGCAGCGGCTCGATGCCGGTGGCGTGCAGCTCCGCGGCCGGCCCCAAGCCCGAGAGCAGCAGTATCTGCGGGGAGCCGTACACGCCGCCTGCGAGCACGACCTCGCGCTCGGCACGCACGGATGTCTTGCGTCCGTCGAGAACATACTCGATGCCGACTGCCCGGCCATGATCGAGCAGAACACGCGTGACGAGCGCGCCAGTGCGCACGGCGAGATTCCGCCGGCGCATCGCCGGGTACAGGAACGCGCGCGCGGTGCTCGCGCGCCGTCCGCGCCGCGTGACCGTCATCTCCATGCGCATGAAGCCCTCGGCGCTCTCGCCGTGGTAGTCCTGTGTGACCGGATAGCCGGCGGCGCGCGCCGAGGCGCCGACGAGATCGCTGAGCACGCAGGCGGCATCGGGCACGGTCACCTCGAGCTCGCCCGATGCGCCATGGTAGGGGCCCTCGCCGAGCCAGCTGCGCTCGGAGCGCTTGAAGTAGGGCAGCACGTCCCGGTAGCCCCAGCCTTCGAGTCCCATCGCAAGCCAGTCGTCATAATCGCGGCGGTGACCGCGGGCATACACCATGCCGTTGATGGTGGAGGAGCCCCCGAGCACCTTGCCGCGCAGGACGGGGATCGATCGCCCGCCGAGTCCGGGCTCGGGCTCACTCATGTAGCCCCAGTTGAGCTGCCGGGATGAGGCATAGGTCGGAAAAGCGACCGGCATATCGAGGAACAGCCCGCGCGGCGGACCGCCCGCCTCGAGCAGCAGCACCGTCGTATCGCGATCCTCGGTGAGGCGGCTCGCGAGCACGCAGCCCGCAGAGCCTGCGCCCGCGATCACGTAATCGAACGCGCTACTTTTGATCGGCGACCTCGTCGAACTGGATGGTCGGCTGCACGTTCGTGAAGTTGGGCACGTCGGCGATCAGCGTTTGAGTGTGCTTCGCCTGCGCCTCCTCGAACACGTGATCATCGCCGATCCAGAAGTTCACGGTGGCGACATACGGCGGCTTGCCGCCCTCGGGGCCCGCGAGTCCCTTGCGCAGCTCGTATCTCGAGATGCCCTTGCCGTAAAGCCGCAGGATCAGCGTCGCGTGGTTCTTCTTGTAGTAGTCGAAGTCGAAGCGGACCCCCTCGGGGTTCGGGTACAGCACGGTGATGCAGCGCATGATCGGGCCCTCCGGCATTCGATAACAGCTGTGATTATCGACCGAGAGTCTGCACGGTGTCACGAGGCATGCAGCGCACGAGGATCACTGCTGCCCCTTGCCGCAGTACGCACGCTCAGTCATTCGTTCCCGGCTGGCATTGGAGTCGGAGGCGGGGAGCCGCGGGTGCGCTGCGGCCCATCGAGCGGATCGCGCATCAAGCGCCGGATGACGACGTAGAACACCGGCACGAAGAGGATTCCGAGGATCGCCGCCGACAGCATGCCGCCGACGACGCCCGTGCCGATCGCATGGCGAGCATTCGCGCCCGCGCCGGTCGAGATGACGAGCGGCATCACGCCGAGGATGAAGGCGAAGGAGGTCATGAGAATCGGCCGGAAGCGCAGCCGCGCCGCCTCGACGATCGCATCGTGCAGCGTCTTGCCGTTCGCGTGCTCGGTCACGGCGAACTCCACGATCAGGATCGCGTTCTTCGCGGCAAGACCGATGATCGTGATGAGGCCCACCTTGAAGAAGACGTCATTCGGCAGCCCGCGCAGCTCCGCGGCGACGATGGCGCCGAGCACGCCGATCGGCACGACGAGGATCACCGAGAGCGGAATGGCCCAGCTCTCATACAGCGCGGCGAGCGCGAGATAGACGACGATGATCGAGAGGGCGAACAGCATCGGCGCCTGCTGCCCCGATACGATCTCCTGCAGGGATTGGCCCGCCCAGTCGAAGCCGATCCCGTTCGGCAGGTACTTCCCGACGAGCCGCTGCATCTCCTGCATCGCCTGGCCGGAGCTGTGCCCGAGCGAGTTCGAGCCCGTGAACTCTATTGCGGAGTACCCGTCGTAGCGCGTGAGGCTCGGGGAGCCGACCTCCCAGGACGCATGCACGACGCTCGAGAGCGGGATCATGTTCGGGATCGACGGCGTCGCCGCGGAGCCGGAAGAGCTGAAAGGCTGAAGGGCCAAGGCGTTCGCGGAGGAGGACGGACTCGAGCCGCCCGGCGCTGCGTTCGAGGCGAGTGCTGTCGTCGCGCTCGCAGGCAGCGTGCTCGGCACGTAGAAATGCGTGAGCGCCTCGGGCGACATCCGGTATGGCGCGTCCGCCTGCAGCATCACCCGCAGCACGCGCCCGCCGTAAAAGAAGTCGTTGGCGTACACGGGCGCGAGCATCAGCTGGATGGCGGTGTAGATGTCGTTGACGGACAGGCCCATCGCCTGGGCCTGCACCCGATCGACGTTCAGGCGCAGTCGCGGCGCATCGGCAATCTGGCTCGCACGCACGTTCGTCAGGATCGGCGACTCGGCGGCGCGCGCGATGAGGGTCTGCTGAGCGTGCACCAGTGCCTCGTGACCGAGGCCCGTGCGGTCTTCCAGGAAGAAGTCGAACCCTCCGAAGTTGCCGAGCGAGCGCACCGTGGGCAGGTTCACCGCGTAGACCTCGGCGTCGCGAATCTGCTTGCCGAGGACGCCATTCGCCCAGCGGATGAACTCGTCCGCCGTCTGCGAGCGCTTGTTCCACGGCTTCAGGCGCACGAAGCCGAGCCCGACATTCTCCCCCTGACCAATGAAGCTGAAGCCGGACACCTGCAGAACGAGGTCCACAGAGGGGTTCTTGCGCAGGATTGCCCCCACGCGCGAAAGCACGCCCATGGTGCGCTCGAGCGTCGCGCCGGGAGGGGTCTGCACGATGATGTACGCATAGCCCTGATCCTCCTCGGGCAGGAACCCCCCGGGCAGGCGCATGAACAGGAACACTCCGAGCGCGATGAGCACGGCGAAGGCGGCCATCCAGCGCGGCGCGTGGCGCACGGAGACGGTGATGCGCCGCATGTAGGCGGCGAGCGCGCCCTCGTACGCGCGATTGAAGCCGCGGAAGATGAGGTTCGGCTTCAGGTGCGTCGGCTTCAGGAGCGAGGCGCAGAGCGCCGGGGTGAAAGACAGTGCGAGGAACGCCGAGAACAGCATGGAGATCGCGATCGTGAGCGCGAACTGCCGGTAAATTGCCCCGACGCTGCCCGTCTGCAGCGCGCTCGGCACGAACACCGCCGCGAGCACCAGCGTGATCGCGATGATCGCGCTCGTGATCTGGTCCATCGCCTTGCGCGTCGCCTCGCGAGGCTCGAGCTGCTCCTCGCGCATGATGCGCTCGACCGATTCGATGACGACGATGGCATCATCGACGACGATGCCGATCGCGAGTGCGACCCCGAAGAGGCTCAGAGTATTGATCGAGAATCCGGCGACGTAGATCCCGATGAATGCGCCCATGAGCGCGACCGGCATCACGAGCGTCGGGATGAGCGTCGCGCGGAAGCTCTGCAGGAAGATGAGCATCGTGAGGAACACGAGGAACACCGCCCCGGCAAGCGTGAAGACGACGTCGCGGATCGAGATCGTGATGAACTGCGACTGGTCGAAGGGGACGAACCAGGACACCCCGGGCGGGAAGGCCGTGGCGAGCTGCTTCATGCGCGCCTCGACCTCGCGCACGACCTTGAGCGAGTCGGCGCCCGGCAGCACCGAGATCGAGAAGCCGGCGATCGCCTGGCCGTTGATGCGCAGATCGTGCCCGTAGCTGTAGGGGGCGAGCTCGACTTTCGCCACGTCCTTCACGCGCACCGTCGTACCATTCGTGTCCGCGCGCACGATGATGTTCTCGAACTGCTCCGGCGAGGTGAAGCGGCCCTGCGTGGTGACCGGAGCCTCGATCAGCTGTCCGGCGGTGGAGGGCATGGCTCCGATCGATCCCGCCGCGACCTGAAGGTTCTGGCTCTGGACCGCCGCGAGCACCTGCGTGGGGGACAGCCCGAACGCATGCACCTTGTTAGGGTCGAGCCAGATGCGCATCGCGTATTCCGAGCCCCATTGTCCGGCCGATGAGACCCCGTCGAGGCGCTCGATCTGATCGATGACCTGGGTTGCCAGGATGTTGTTGAGCGCGAAGGAGTCGAGCCGCCCGTCATCGGAGCGCAGCGCGACGACCATGACGTTGCCGGGGCTCTGTTTGAACACCGAGATGCCCTGCTGATTGACCTCCCCCGGGAGGCGCGGCTCGGCGAGCTGCACGCGCGCCTGGGTCTGCACCGCCGCGATGTCCGGATTGGTCCCGGGCTCGAACGTGAGTGTGATGTTCGAGCTGCCGAGGTTGTTCGAGGTCGAGGTGAAATAAAGGAGATGGTCGAGGCCGGTGAGGTTCTGCTCGATCACCTGGGTGACCGTGCGCTCGACGGTCTCGGAATCCGCGCCGGGATAGTTGGCCGAGACGCTCACTTGAGGCGGGGCGATGTCCGGGTACGCCTCGATCGGCAGGCGCATGATGGAGAGCACGCCGCCGAGCGTGATGAGGATCGCGAGGACCCAGGCGAAAACCGGATGATCTATGAAAAAGCGCGCCATGCGCCGCGTCCTGGCCGCACCGCTACTCGCGCGGCTCCGAGAGACCCGCGCCCGCGATCGTCGCGGTGCCCGTCGTGTCCGGCACCGCTCGCGCGAGCATGCCGGGCTTGACTTTGTCGACTCCCGAAACGATGACCTGGTCTCCGTCCTCGAGTCCCTGCGTGATGATCCAGCTGGTGCCGAGCATCGTCTCGGCGCGCACCCGCTTCTGTACGACCCGGCGATCGTTGCCGACCACCTGCACGTAGGCTCCCGTGGAGTCGCGCCGTACGGCCGCCTGCGTGACGAGGAATGCGTGGTTCTGGGTGCCGATGATCAGCCGGATGTTGACGAACATGCCGGGCAGCAGCAGCCGGTCGGGATTGGCGATGACGCCACGGAACGCGACGGCGCCGTTCGTCGGATCGACTGTCACGTCCGCGAAATCGACCGTGCCGATCTGCGGGTAGGCTTGCCCGCTCGGCAGGAGGATTTGCAGGTGCGCTTTGTCGTGCTCGACGAGCGTCACCCGGCCCGTCTGCTCCTCATCCCGCAGCCGCAGGATCTCATCCGCCGGCCGATCGAAGTTGACGTAGAGGTGGTCGATCTGCGCGATCGTCGTGAGCAGCGTCGCCTCGCCCTGGCCGACCAGGGCGCCCTCGGTGACCTGTTGCTGGCCCGAGCGCCCGCGGATCGGGGCCGTGACAGTCGCGTAGCCTAGATTGATTCGCGCGGCCTCGACGTTCGCCTCGGCCTGCTTGACCGCGGCCGCGCTCGAGCGCTCGTTCGCATCGCTCGTGTCCACGTCCGACCGCGCGACGAGGCCGCTCGGGAGCAGGGTGCGATTGCGCTCGGCGATGATGTGGGAATTCTTGGCGCTGGCCTCGGCCTGGGCAAGCTGCGCGGTCGCGGCATCGAGCGCGGCGCGCAGCGGCGCCGGGTCGATGCGGAACAGCGGCTGGCCCTCGCGCACCTCGGAGCCTTCCTGGTAGAGGCGCTTCTGGAGGATCCCGGCCACGCGCGCGCGCACATCGGCCGTGCGGATCGGCGAGAGCCGGCCGACGACCTCGCGGGTGAGGGGCACGGATTCCGCATGCACGCGCACGACGCCCACCTCCGGAGGGGGTGCCGAGCGGGCCGCCGGCGGCGGCGCGTTGCCGCAGCCCGTGAGCCCGATTGCCGCGGCCGCGGCCAGCAACAGCGCCGCGCGGGAGGCGCTCGAGAGCGGAAACGAGGCCATGAGGCGTCTGAAGTCCCTGTTCTGTTCGGCCGGAACGCGTGTGAT
>JBOHZR010000220.1:0-9365 GCA_050738595.1 Steroidobacteraceae bacterium
ACTTTGTTCAGGACAACATATAAGACGAACCGGCCAGCCACGACCGGGTCCATCGGCCGGGCCGCGGCGGGGCTGCCGCCCGTGAATGCGGGAAAGCGGGGGCGACGCCCGCGCCGGGCGTTCGGACCGCGGGCAAGCCTCGGCCGCGCGCCGGGCGCAACGGCAGGGGGCCCCTCGTTCCGCAGCGATTGGGGCCGATATTGCTCGCTCTGGCCGATGTTCGTTCGAGTGAGGCCCGGAACGAACGCGGTGGTGCCGATGTTCGTGTGCTGCAGCTCGAGCCGCAGCTCCTCCATGAGCCCGACCTGGGCGATCTTCGAGACGGTGTAGATGCCGGCACCGCTTCCGGGGAGGATGCCGCTCGTCGAGGTGGTCGTGACGATCTGCGATCCTTGCTTGCTCGCGAGCATGCGCGGGACGTACGTGTGGATGCCATAGATGGGTCCCCACATGTGCAGCCCGAGTGCCCACTCCCAATCCTTGTAGGTCCCGGTGCTCGCGGGCGCCCGCATGCCGGCACCGGCGTTGTTGACGAGAACGTGCAGTGTGCCGAACTTCTTCTCGATGTCATCTGCGACACGCTCCCAGCTGCCGCGATCCATCACGTCGTGCTTGATGGCGTACAGGCGCGGATCGTTCGCCGGGAAGTGCTTGAGGGCATCGGCGATATGCAGCTCATTGAGGTAGCCGATCGCCACCTTCATGCCGGCCTCGTGGAACACACGCGCGATGCCGAGGCCGATGCCGCTCGATCCGCCCGTGACATAGGCAACCTTGCCCTTCACGTCGGTGATCGTCGGCGCCTGTGAAGGGCCCACATCCGGGGCGGGAGCTGCCGCGGCTTTGCCGGCCGCAACGCCACCTACGAGCCCGGCCGCGCCGGCTGCCGCTATGCCGCCGAGAATCTGCCGCCGGTTCAGTGCCTGCTCGTCCATCTCAGCCCCCCTTTTTCGCCGCGTTGATGCCGGGATCGGCGGCCCATCATAGGCGAGCCGGCCGGCCGCGCAAAAGGGACCCAATCCAAGTCGCTTCGTTCGTCGTTTTATGGCCAGGCGGTGCCGCGCGCGCTGGGAATGAGGGATAGGGGAATGAGCGATAGGGGAATGAGCGACAAGGAGATATTGCGTGCAAGGGCGCGCGAGGCGTTACGGACCGGGAGGATCCCGGACCGCCCGCCGGACCGTATCTGGGGTGGTCCGGGGATGGGCGCGCGCTGCGCCGTCTGCGATGAGCCGATCGGGCAGAACGAGAGCGAACTCGAGCTGCAGTTCGCAGACGACTGCGAAGGTGACCCGGCGCCCTGCAGCGGCAAGCGCATGGGCGGCAAATCCGCCGGAACGAACTGCCACGTCCACGTCGCGTGCTTGGCGGCGTGGGAGCTCGAGCGGCAGAACGGGAACGAATTGCCGGTGAGCAGCGAGAAAGGCATCATTAACATTGATGAACGCGAGATCGCGGAAGGGGCGCGGGCTCAATGACGACACGCATGGAACGGTCGGAGCCCTGCTTTATTCGAACAGGACGACGGTCCTTCTTGAGGAGAAGGACTGGGCTCAGCTCGTGCGCGCGATGGCCGCAGGCAATCAGCTCGCGCTGCGCGAGCTCTACGGACGCTCATACCGGCTCGTCTTCACGCTGACGATGCGCATCACGAGCAGCCGGGCGACTGCGGAGGAGCTGACGGTGGACGTGTTCCACGAGGCGTGGCGGCGCGCTTCGAGCTACGACCCCGCAGACGGGACGGTCGTTGGCTGGCTGATGAATCTCGCGCGCTCGAGGGCAATCGACCGGCTCCGGTTCGAGCAGCGCAGGAAGCGCATCGATCCGCAGCCTGGAGCTCCGACCGCGGCGCATCACGAGAACGGCGCGGAGCAGCCGCTCCTCGACGCAGAGCGCGGGTCGCAGCTGCGCAACGCTCTCACCGTTCTCTCGGCGCCTGAGCGGCAGGCGATCGAGATCGCCTACTTTCAGGGCTTGACGCACGCCGAGACGGCGGCGCGGCTGGGGGAGCCTCTGGGGACCGTCAAGACGCGTATCCGCTCGGGCCTCGCGAAGCTGCGTGGCGCGCTCGCTCGGGAGACCGCTTCGCCATGAGCCCGGGACCGATTGTACTGCGCTGTGCCGACGCCGAGCAGTTGGCGCTCTACGCATTGCATGTCCTCGAGGCGCAGGAGACGTCGATCGTGGAAGCGCACCTCTCAGGCTGCGCCCAATGCCGCGGCGAGCTCGAAGAGCTCCGCCGGCTCGTCGATGATTTCGCTCACTGGCCGAACGATGTGCTGCGGCCGTCGGTCGCCCCGTGGGAGCGGCTTGCGAAACGCCTCGAAGAGGAGACCGGCGAGCCGGCCCTGCCCGCGCCGCAACCCTGGGCGGCAGAGCCGCAGTGGGAGGAAGTCGCGCCGGGCATCCGCTGCAAGCTCCTCGCGACCGATTCAGACCGCGGCCGCGTCAGCATGCTGGTGCGGCTCGCACCAGGCATCCACTATCCGGCACACAGGCACGGGGGCATCGAGGAATTGCACCTGCTCGATGGGGAGCTGTGGATCGGCGATCGAAAACTGCGTCCCGGAGACTACAACCGTGCCGAGCCCGGCACCGTGGACATGCTCGTGTGGAGTGAGACGGGCTGCACCTGCGTCCTCGTCACCTCCACGCGCGACGCGATCCTCTGACCGATCGCGGAGCCGGCGGCGCCCGGGGACCGCAAGCAGAGACCCGCGGGTCGAAAAGACCCTCAGGCCGGCGCCGCAGCGGCGAGCTTGCTCTCGAGATGGCTCGCGAGCTCGGCGATCGTCGGAAACTCGAACAGCTCGGTGAGGTCGACGGCTCCCGGGTACTCGCGGTCGATGTGCTCGTGAATCTCGATGAGCTTCAGCGAGCTCGCGCCGATCTCGAACAGATTGTCGTCGAGGTCGAGCTTCCTGCCCTCGAGCGCGGCGTCGCAGATCGTGCGCAGCTTCTCCTCGATCTCGGTGCGCGAGGCGCTCACCGGGCCGCGCCGCGCCTCGCGCAGGTGCGCGAGCTCGGCGAGCTCGGCGGCGAACTCGCCGTCCTCGTACGCCTTCTCGAGCGCGTGGCGCTGGAGCTTGCCGCTGGTCGTCTTCGGGATGCGCTTCACCGGAACGACCTCGGCGACCTCGAGCCCGGTATGCTCGTTGACGAGCTTCGTCACCTCGGCCGCTATCGGCAGCAGTTCCTCCAGCGCGCCGCGATGCAGGACGAAGACGATCAGCCGATCGACCTCGGCGCCCGGCGGGCGCGCGCCGCCGACGACGACCTTGCCGAGGTCGAGGCCCTGTGCGCGTTGCGCGATGTTCTCGAGGTCATGCGGGTAGTAGTTCTGCCCGTTGACGAACACGATCTCTTTCGCGCGGCCGGTGATGAAGAGCTCGCTCCCGTCGGTCACGCCGAGATCCCCGGTGCGCAGCCAGCCGTCTCCCGTGAATGCGGCCGCATTCGCCTCGCGGTCCTCGAAATAGCCCTTCGTGACGTTCTCACCGGTGATCTGGATGTGACCCACCGAGCCCTCGGCGACCGGCCGGTCGTCGTCGCCGACGAGGCGCACGCGGCAATAGGGAATCGCTCGTCCCACGGAGATGAGCTGAAGCGCCTCGCGCGAGCCGGCCGGAATCGGCTGCGCGCGCTCACCGACATTCAGATGATGCCGATCGAAGGTCGCACACCGATACAGTGCGCCGACCGATGGAAAAGTCGCGGCGAGGGAGGCCTCGGCGAGGCCGTATACCGGAAACATCGCCTCGCGCTTCAGATGCGCGGGCGCCATGCGGTGCAGGAACTGCTCGGTGAGCTCGACCGAGATCGGCTCGGCGCCATTGAACATGAGCCGTACGGCCGATAGATCGAGGCCGTCGACGAGCCGATCGCCGAGCACTTTGAGATAGTGGCGATAGCCGAAGTTCGGTGAGCAGAGGATCGTCGCACGCTTGCGCGCGGCGAGCGTCATCCACAGCAGCGGCCGCCGCACGAACAGCTCGGTCGGCATCAGGTTCACGTTCATCCGGTTCGCGAACATGTAGATGAACAGCCCGATGAGTCCCATGTCGTGCGTGAGCGGCATCCACGAGAGGCTCACGTCCTCCTCGTTGAAGCCGCACAGCTCGGTCGTGCCGCGCCCGTTCGCGAGGATGTTCCGATGCGTGAGCACGACGCCCTTGGGCTCGCTCGTCGAGCCGGAGGAGAACTGAATGAATGCAACGTCGTCCGGGTCCGCGCGGTGCGGCTTGCCGGCGCGCGAGACATCATCGAGCTGATCCACCAGAAAGCTGCGCGAGGCGAGCTGCTCGAAGGTCTTCTGCTCGCCTACCTCCGCGGCGAGCGCGCCGACGCGCTCGATCGAGCGCCGGTCGGTGTACAGAAACGGCGCGCCGGAGGGCGAGCCGCCCGAGGAGAGCTTGCGCGCGATCCGCAGCAACTTGTGGCGGTGCTCGTCGCTGATGCCGAGCGCGACCGGAACGGGCGCGATGCCGCCCATGATGGCGGCCCAGTACGCATCGATGAAGGGCTCGTTGTCCCCGAGGAACAGGATGAGCTTGTCGCCCCGCTTGACGCCGAGCCGCTGCAGGTGATGCAGGATGCCGAGCGCGCGCTCGTAGAGCTCCCCGTAGGAGACGGTGCGCTCGCTCTGCTCGCCGTCGATGTAGTGGATGCGGCGCGGTGCTTTTCGGTTGCCTTCGATGAGCTCGGTCAGCGTGCTTGCAGTGAACATCAATGATTCCCAGAGCGGCGCTCGAGCCTCATGTAGAGCGGCTTGCGAGTACGCAGGTTGATCTGTGCCTCGAGCGAGATGGGCTCGTCCGTGGCGCGCGTGAGCCGGTAACGGCGCGCGACCTTGTACAGGTGCATGAGCATTTCGTAAAGGGCGAAGGTCTCCCCGATGCAATGCCGGGGGCCCGCCGCGAAGGGCATGTATGCGAAGCGGGGCCGGTCGGCCTCGTGCTCGGGCGCGAAGCGCTCGGGCTCGAAAGCGTCCGGGTGCTTCCAGTAGCGCGGATGCCGGTGCAGCAGGTACAGGCACAGCAGCACATCCGCGCCGCCCGGAATCGGGCAGCCCGAGAGCACATCCGCTCCGAGACTGCGCCGGGAGAGCAGCCAGCCGGGCGGATAGAGCCGCAGGGCCTCGTTGACGACCTGTTGCGTGTAGGGGAGCGACTCCATCTGCGCGAGGCTCGGCGCCGCCATCTCGGGCGCACTCGAGACCTCGCGATGCAACCGCGCGTCGGCATCGGGATGCTGCGACAGCAGGTACCAGGTCCAGTTCAGGCCGCTCGCGGTCGTCTCATGGCCGGCGACCACGAGCGTCATGAGCTCATCGATGAGCTGACGGTCGGGCATCGCCTCGCCCGTTTCCTTGTCGCGCGCGCTCATCAGCATCGCGACGTAGTCGAAGTGCTCTTGAGGCTCCGAGCGGCGGCGCTCGATGAGCTGCCTGATGAGCTTGGCGAGGGAGCGGAACCGGTAGGCGAATTTGAGGTCGCGCGCGGGCTCGCGCGTGACCACCTCGAACGGGTTGGCGCCGTGCTCGCGCGTGAGACGGTCGAGATCGCCTCCGAAGATCGCCTCGAGCACGATACCGAGGGTGAGCTCGCTCATCTCTTCCGTGAGGTTCACGGACTCGCCCCGGCGCGCGAGGACGTCCCAGCGTTCGAGCAGCCGCTCGTTGGCCTCGGCGGTGAGCCGGGCGAACTCGGTGATGACGCGCCGGTGGAAGAACGGCTGCATCATGTAACGCTGCCGCTTCCACAGCTCGCCCTCGCTCGTCATGAGACCCATGCCGAGCAGGATCTTCACGCGGTCGAGCCCGATTCCCTTGGTATAGTTGCGGTGATTCGCGACGAGCACGCGCTTCACGTCATCGGGATGGTTGATGACGTACGTGTGGGACTTCCGTCCCGGGGCGTAGACGCGGTAGATGTCGCCGAGACGGGCGAAGAGCTCCGTCATCCGCTCCAGGGAATCCTCCGTGGAGCCGATGTCAAAGGGCGTCTCCGCCTCCGGGGGCTGACGCTGAACGGGCTCGGTGGCGCTCATGGGGCAGCCAGTCTACCGGAACATGTCCGACAACCAAGGCCCGCAAGACAGACTCCGCAACACGCTCTATCGCACGGCGATGAGCCCAGGACCGCGCATGACGCCGCGGCGGCGCGCGCTCTACGCAGTCGGCGCGCCGCTCGGGATCGGTCTCATCAAACTCTGGTGGCGCATGTGCCGCGTCGTGCACGTGGAAGGCGCGGAGCATCTCGACGCGGCCCTCGCCGAGGGCTCCTCGCTCATCCCGTGCTATTGGCATCAGCACCAGCTGTTCTGCGCGAAGTGGCTGCTCGAGCAGCGCTCGCGCGGGCTCACCGTCGGCTGGCTCGTGAGCCCGTCCCTCGACGGGGAGCTCGGCGCGATGCTGGTGCATCGCCTCCAGGGCGTGGCCATCCGCGGCTCCTCGACCCACACCGGCGCCAAGGCGCTGCGCGACTACTATCAGGCGCTGGTCAAGGATCGCATCTCACCGATCATCACGCCTGACGGACCGCGCGGTCCGAGGTTCCGGTTCAAGCCTGGAGCGATCCTGCTATCTCAGTTGTCCGGCCGCCCGATTCTGCCCATGGCCTACGCCGCCTCGAGCGCCTGGGTCTTCCACTGGGACAAATTCGTCCTTCCGAAGCCGCTGTCGCGAATTGCCGTCGCGATCGGACCTCCATGCCACATTCCCCGCGCTGCCGATCCGGCAGAGCTCGAGCGTCGCCAGCTCGAGATGCAGCGCGAGCTGCATCGTCTTTATGGCGAGGCAAAGCGTGCACTCGATTAAATTCAGTACCTTAGCTTGCATTCCTTAACCGATGTGACAGAATCCATGCCGATGCCGCGGTCCGGCCCAGGCCTGTCCTGGATCGATTGCCGCGCTGCGGAATCAGTCCTTGACGGACGTCTCCACGGCTGTCGGGGGAATCCGTCACACTGGCCGCACCAATAAGGTCAAGCCGAAGAGGAGACACGACCCGCGATGTCGAGGCCCCCGCTCGAGGTGACGGACCTCACGGCTTCGGACGTGCTGTCGCCGGACGCCTGGCTCGGGCGGGCCGAGCTGCCGCCGCTCGGGCTCGATGTGGCTTGCACGAAGATCGCGGTCGATCTGCAGAACCTCGAGAGCGCTCAGGCGAACGAGGTCCTGCACAGAAGCCTCGAGACGCTCGCGGAGCTCACTGCCAGCGACTGTGCGTTCATCGCGCTCATCGACGAGCAGCGCTCGATCGGAGAAGTTCACGCCGCGCGGCGCGGGCTCGCGCCATCGCAGCCCGAGCGCCTGGCCGGAGCACCGCTCGCGGAGCTCCCCTGGCTCGAATCGCGGCTCGGACATTTGAGACTCACCGAGCTGCGCGACACCGCACGGCCCCGCCGCGGGGAGCTCGCCGAGGCGCACCGCTTCGCGAAGCTTCAGATGGGGTCGGTCCTCGCCGTCGCCTTCCACGTGCTCGGCGAGCCTCGAGGCGTGCTCGCGCTCGCACGCGTGCAGCCGCGAGGTCCGTGGGACGTGAATCTGCAGCTGCTGCTCAAACTCGCAGGCTCGAGCCTCGCAGCGGGTTTCAGCAGGTTGAGACTCGCGGATCGGCTCGCCCGGCTCGAGGAGCGGATCAGCCTCTCGCACGCCGCGGCGAACGATGGGTTGTGGGACTTCGACGTCGAGCGCAACGAGGTGTACTTCTCGCCGCGGTGGAAGACGATGCTCGGGTACGCCGAGGATGACCGCCTCGACTCGCCCGATTGGCGCAACCTCGTCCATCCGGATGACATGTCGCGCGTGCAGGCGGCGATTCGCGAGCACGTCGCCGGCAAGACGCCGGTCTTCGAGAGCGTCCATCGCATGCGCCACCGCAGCGGGGAGTGGCGTTGGGTGCTGAGCCGCGCGCGCGCCCGCGTGGATGCGCAGGGTCGACTCGCACGGCTCGTCGGCGTCGAGCTCGACATCACGGAGCGCAAGCTCTACGAGGAGGCGCTGTTCCGGGAGAAGGAGAGCGCGCAGATCACACTGCAGTCGATCGGCGACGGGGTGGTCACGACGGACGCGGAGTCGATCATCGACTATATCAATCCAGTGGCGGAGGAGCTCACCGGCTGGCGTCTCGAGGACGCCATGGGGCGCCCGGTCGAGGAGGTCTTCCGGGCCTTTCACGAGGAGACCTGCGAGCCGCTCGAGAACCCGCTTGCGGTGTCGATCCGCCGCGCGCGGCCGACCAAATCGGTGCGCCCGATGCTGCTCATCCGCCGGGACGGCAATGAGCTCTACGTCGAGAGCACGGCGGCGCCGATCCGCGACGGGCAGGGCAAGATCGCAGGCGGAGTGCTCGTCTTCCACGACGTGAGCGAGTCGCGCGAGCTCAACCGGCGGCTTTCCTATCACGCGAGCCACGACTTGCTCACCGGGCTCGTCAATCGCCGCGAGTTCGAGAACCGCCTCGAGCGGGCGCTCAAGAGCGCGAAGGCGCGCGAGGCCTCGTACGCGCTGTGCTATCTCGACATCGACCAGTTCAAGATCATCAACGACACGTGCGGGCACAGCGCGGGGGATGCGCTGCTCGGTCAGGTCGGCGCGCTCCTGAAGAGCAAGGTCCGGTGGCGCGACACGCTCTCGCGGCTCGGTGGCGATGAGTTCGGCGTCCTGCTCGAGAGCTGCTCGATCGATGAGGCAATGCGCACGGCCGAGGTGCTGCGCGAGGCGCTGCGCAATTTCCGCTTCACCTGGGAGGATCGGGTCTTCCGTCTCGGCGCGAGCGTCGGGGTCGTGCCGATCACGGCGGACAACGAAGATGTCGCCTCGGTGCTCTCGGCGGCCGACAGCGCCTGCGCCGCTGCGAAGGAGGGCGGGCGCAATCGCGTGCACACCTTCGCCGAGAACGATGTGGAGCTCATGCGACGGCGGCGCGAGATGCAGTGGGCCGCGCGCATCAACGCGGCGCTGGAGGAAGGTCGGTTCGAGCTGCACCGCATGGCCATTCAGCCCTTGCAACGGGTCGATGTCGGCGCGCATTACGAGCTGCTGCTTCGCCTCAAGGACGAGAATGGCCGTATCGTCTCCCCCAACGACTTCAGCGCGGCGGCGGAGCGCTACGGCATCATGCCGGCCATCGACCGCTGGGTGATCGAGAACGCCTTCCGCTGGCTGGTCTCCGAGGCCGACGAGCGCGAGAAGCTCGCGCTCTGCTCCATCAACCTCTCCGGTCAGAGCCTCGGCGATGACAAGTTCCTGCCGTTCGTCATCGAGCAGTTCCACAAGAGCGGCCTCGACGGCGGCAAGATCTGCTTCGAGATCACTGAAACCGCGGCGGTCGCGAGCTTCTCGCAGGCGAACCGCTTCATCC
>JBOHZR010000221.1:0-8400 GCA_050738595.1 Steroidobacteraceae bacterium
AGCGCTCGCACAAGAAGTGAAAGCCCATGCTTGCCCGCCGGCGCAGGAATCGCGGGCGAGCGCTGAGGAGAAGGCCCAGCTCTGGCCGCGGCTCGTCGCGATCTACCCGGCCTATGCGGATTATCAGAAGCGCACCACGCGCGATATCCCAGTCGTGATCGTGACTGCCACGTGATCGCGAGCGAACAGCTTTGCCGCGCTCCTCGACCCTTCTGTGGCACCTACACTTCAAGCGCAGAGCCTCCTCGAGCGCCGCGAGCAGGAGCTCACCGAACTGCGGCGCGGGCTGGCCTGCCAATCGGGCTCGCCCGGTGATCAGCCAGGCGAGCCCGACGATCGGACCGGGGACTACAGAAGTCCTCTCTCAGCGAACGAGGTCGACTGGGTTCCAGCAATCACGATGTGTTAGGAGGATTTCGCGAGTGTCACCCTCATTTACATTCGGGTGAGGGCCACTAGACTGCGCTTGCCCAAGTAGCCCATGCCTCGGTGAGAGGCGAGTAGCCGGGAGGGGTTTGGGGAGGGGCTCGTATCGCTTTCAAAGGCGGTAAGGCGTGCGCAGGTCATTCCCTTCTGCAACGTTGATGCGGCTTCGCAAGATGTCGAGCGAAGATGCATTGACTGTGTTGGCGACGTACTGCAAGGCCGACCCGACCTACTTACCGGTCAAGCATCCCGATTCCCGCCGGTGGCACGCGCTGACTGACCGGGGTGAGTTTGAGATCCTCACAACGGGCCCGAAGTGGTACGACACGCGTGCGAAGCGCGGAGGTGGCGGAGCGATCGACCTCGCCATGCACATTCTGCAAGTACCCTTCGTGGAGGCCGTCAGGATTCTGACTACCGACGTGCGCCCACGTGGCTAGGATCATTCACAAGGGGACGCTCCCGCTGCCCGACCAGGTTCCGCCATCGTTACGGGCGGCAGCAACCGCCGCTCTCTCGGTTGTCGTTCGCGAGCCAAGACCGGCCGGATTTCCGCTCCTGTTCACGGCCGACATGCAGCTCATCGAGCCGGCCGTGGCGTTCCTGCACGAGCACTCCATTCAGCGAGCCCATTCCGCCGAGACCGTGCGGACCTACGCAGAGATCCTTCTCGATTGGTTCGATACGCTCGAGCAGAACGACATTGCCTGGAGTACGGCCGACGCAGTGGACCTCGTCGCGTATCGTAACCACATGCTTTCGGTGCCGAGTCCACGCACGCATCGGCCCTACAGCATCCGGACCATCAACCATCGCGTTTGCGGTGTCCTGCGCTTCTACGACTGGGCCGTCCGCAATGCGTGGCTTCGCTCATCGCCCCTGGTCGGGCGCGAGACGGACTTCACGGTGAGACCTCAACGGACTGGCGGTCACTACGGGCCTGCTGGGTCGGACCGCGAGGTCTTCGTATTGCGCCAGTTCGAGAACCTGCCACGCCCGCTCAGCGGCGCGCAGGTCTGCGAGCTGATGGCGCGACTCATGCCACCGTATGACCTGATCGCCCGCTGGCAGCTGTATACCGGGCTTCGCGTGAGCGAGCTGCTCCGCCTGTCGATCGAGGATATCGACAGGCACGGTAATGACAGCGGCTCGCATCAGGTCCCACAGCGACGAGTCATCGAGGTCATGTGTAAAGGGCGCAAGCGCGGGACCGTGATGGCGCCCGGGAGCCTGATCGATGAGACCGACGTCTATCGCGCGCAGTATCGCCGCGCCTGGTTGAACCGCGCCGCGCGCCGTCGCCGTCGATCGAGTCCTGGCGCGCTCTTCATCAACGATCGCGGCACGATCGCGAAGAGGAACACCTACCAGGGCATCCTCCGAGACACGGGAAGGGTCTGCGGGTTCAGGGCGACGAGTCATCAGCTGCGAGCCACCTTTGCGTGCATGATGCTCGCGCGGCTCGAGGTGATTGCAGCCGAGGGCGCCGCGATCAACCCGCTTCTGATCGTCAAGTGCCTGCTGCATCATGAGCGTATCGAGACGACCGATCGCTACCTGCGGGCCGTTGCGGTCGACACTCACACGCTCACCGACATCCTCGATTCGCTTCTTCCGGAGAAGTCGTGACCACACGAGCGCGGCCGAAGAAGGTCCTTTTGCGTCGACCGGCGCCGACGACGCTCGTACCCCCGCTCGATGCGCCTCGACGGCTTCGAGAGACGATACTCGACTTTCGCACCCTGCACTTACCGCGCGACGTCGCCACCGTCCTGTCCGAGGCGTTCTGGCACCGCATCGGCGCGGGTCCTTTGCAGACGATCCTGGACCACTGGGCGCGCATCCGGTTTTTCGGACGTTTCAACCAGGAGACCCGCGCCGTGCGGCGCCTGGCTGATCTGCAGGGCGACATTCTGATTCGATACGTCGAGTGGCTGGACGCCCAGACCACGGCCTCGGGTACTCCACTTGGCAAGGCGACGCGGGCCTCGAGCTATATATCGCTCCTCAAGTTGCTGCAGTGGCTGGTGCGATGTCGGCCGGGATTGCTGGGTCCGATCGACTGGCCGGTGAACCCTTTCCCGTGGCGCAACCGCGACACAGCCGCCCGGCGCACGATCTCCGCGGGGCAGCTCCGAGACCTCCTCAAGGCCTGCGAACACGACATCGCGCAGCTGCGTCTCATGCGGGAACGGGGCCGCCAGTTGATACAAGCCGCACGCGCCGCAGGGGCCACGTACCGGAGCGCTCACGGCGCGGTCCTCGATTTCATCGACCGGGAGTTTCACGGCATGCTTCCGCCGTCGCCGGTCCTCTATCGCACGCACAACCACTTCTATCATCACATCTACACTCACGGCGGCCGCTACACGTTCGAGCCTTACCTTTACCCCGGTGCGAGCGAACTCTTTCCCTACTACCTGGCCATCCTGTTGCATACCGCGGGTAATTCGCAGGCCATCGCCGATATGTCCTTGGATTGTCTGCAGCCGATTCCCTTGCTGGATGATCGGGAGATGCTCGTGTGGGAGAAGCCACGGGCAAGCTCGGTACAGCGACGATCATTTCGAACGTCCGATCCCTTTGCCCCACCTGCCTTGGTGCGCGATGTGATCGATTGGACCCAGCGACTTCGATGCCGCGTTCCGAGGGCGCAGCGTCACCGGCTCTTCCTGATGAAGACCGCGTACGGACCCACGGTCGCAACGCGGGTCAAGTTCGAAGGTGCACTCCATCGGTTCGTCGCTGCGCATGCATTGGCCCCATTCACACTGGGATCGCTCCGGCCCGGCGTGCTCACCGCCCTCTACCGCTCGACCGGTGATCTGCGCGCGGTCAAGGCGGTAGCCAACCACGCGAGCATTTCGACTACCGTGAGCTACGTGCGGGGTCCGGAGGTCGCCGTGCAGCATGGCTTGCGCATGGCGGCGCTCCAGAGCGCCTTGATCGGGCACGTCGATCCGACTGCCGGCGCTGCCGAAGCGCGAGCGCCGGCCGATGAGCCCAGTACGCGACCACCGCCGGGTGCGGCGGTGTCGGTGTTCGGGTTCTCGTGCAAGGATCCGCTCGCAGGTCTTGCGCCGGGGACTCGTCGTGGGGAGCTGTGCACCAACTTTCTCGCCTGCCTCACCTGCCCGAACGCGATCATTCCAACCGACGCACCGACACTGGCGCGCCTGCTCCATGCGCGCGATCACCTGCAGGCCGCTGCCGCACACATCCACCCGGCGCGATGGACGGCGATCTACGCACCGCAACTGCGGATCCTCGAGGAGGACCTGCTACCCCGCTTCCCGGGGAACGCTCGCGCGCAGGCCGATCGCCTGCGCACAGCGCTCGCGCCGCTCCTGCCGCTGCGATGACTTCGCGAGCCCCGCAGGGGCCCTCGCGCCGGACGCCATTGCAGCAGGCGATCGCTCCTCCTGACCCGCCTCGCGATCGCGATTGGTTTCTGCGAGATTCGCATTGGCATGACACGAGCTGGGTTTTGGCCCCCACCACTGCTCGGCACGAGGATCGGCTTATCGTGATTCGCTGGGATATCGAACTGCCCAGCGGACAGCGTTTCACGGACCCCCGCTATGCGTCGTTGCTCGAGAGCGCGAGGCAACATCTCGCTCTCTTTCGCACAGCTGGGTTCGGATCTCATTCACGGTGCAGCGACGAGTCGCTCCGGACATACTTCCAGTGTCTGCGAACGCTCATTCGGTGGATGATCGAGGAGCACATCGCGCGGTTTGCCGACCTGGACTCCGACTCCCTCGCGCGGTTCACACGGACCGTGCGAGGCCGGCGCGGCTACATCGGCCCGACGATCACCCGAGAGACGTTGCGCAACCACTATTCCGTACTGATTGGCCTGCACCGACATCGCCATTCGGTGCGCGATTCGATTCAGGTCGATCCATTTCCGGGCGTGAGCGCGCGAGCCGCTACGGCATCACGAAGAGAAGACCGCAAAGCCGCGCGGTATACACCTGATGCGGTTGCAGTACCGCTCATCCAGGGCGCGATCGAACTTCTCGCCGACGCCGCGCTGCCGATCCTCATCGCCCGGGAGCGGGCGGTGCACGCATACACCCAAGCACGAGCGAGCGGGAAAGATCGACGCCAAGCGCGCGGCGCGGCGCTTGAGGTACTGTCAACGATCGACATCGACACCCCGCGCGGAGCTCAGCGGCTCGATTCTTATCATGCATTGCCGCTGCTCATCGATCTACTCTACGGCGCCTGTTTCGTCCTGCTCTCCTATCTCGTCGGCCCGCGCGTCAGCGAGATTCTGCACCTGAAGTCAGGCTGCGTGCACCCCTTTGCTGATTCCGGCTCCGGCGGCGAGTCCCAGGTCGCAACCATCACCGGGGCGATTTACAAGGCCGAGTCCTACCACGGTCGCCCTCATCAGTGGATCGCCCCTCTCGCCGCTGCACACGCGATCGCGGTATTGGAAGCGCTTTCCGCGTCGCACCGGGCGCGCAGCGCTCGCACCGAGCTCTGGCTACGTCCACGCGTGCGCTATTTCGCTCTCGATGAGTGGTTTCCCGATCGCCTCATGACGCTGCGCGTCTCGGACACCAAGAGCGCGAACGAGCGCATGAACCGCCTCGCTCATTGGCTACAAGTACCGCATCACGCGGGCCGGCTGTGGCGATTGAGCTCGCACCAGGGCCGCAAGACCTTCGCCCGATTCATCGCGCTGCGCGACCGCACCGCGCTCTATGCCCTCGCTCAGCACCTCGGCCACCGCGACGTTCGCCAGACCGATCAGGGATACGTCGGGAACGACTATCAACTGAGCGCCGAGATCGACGCCGCCGTGCTGGACGCGTCGGTATCCGCGTGGGAGCAGATGCTCGCGGCTCCCACGCTCGGCGGCCGCATGGGCACCGAGGTGCTCGCCCGGCGGCCCCGGTTTCGCGGGGCGCACGCCAAGGGCGAGATCCGCGCCTACGCGCGCATGCTCGCCGAGACCGGACTCACCCTGGGCGTGTGCGAGTGGGGGTACTGCGTGTACCGCGAGGAGTTCAGCGCCTGTCACGGCACGGCGACGGCGCCTGATCCGGTGCGGCGCGAGCCCTCCACGTGCTTCCGCTGCAAGAACTTCTGCGTTACCGATGCGCATCGGCCCTACTGGCTCGAACAGTTGGATCGGTACGAGCAACTGCTCAACGACCCGAGACTCCCTACGCAGACGCTCAGGATCGCGCGTTCGCGCCTTGATGAAGCGCGCGTGCTGATCCGAGCAATCGATTCACCCGTCAAGGAGGCTCGGCATGCCCAAACCACCCGCACCTAAAATCGCTGTGCAGCCAGGCACCTCTCCCCGACCCGTCAAGCACCGTCTGGCCGATGCCCTCGCGACGTTCACTTCCGCCGACACTCGAGCGCCGTCGCGTCCGACAGTTGCCGCACTCTGTCGCCTGGCAGGAGTGTCCCGCAATACGCTGTACCGTTACCACCCGAACGTCGCCGATGCGATCCACCGCCTCCGCCGGCGCAGCAGAGGTCATCGATCCGCGCAACAAAGTACGCTCAAGGCACTGTGCTCGGAGGTGACGCTACTACGCGGTCAAGTGGTGCAGTTGGCGGCGCTCGCCGACCACTACTACGCAGCAGCTGAGGAACAGCGCGCACTCCTTGCGCGTCGCGACCGAGAGCTCGCCTCACTGCGCGCTCGCCCCGCGCCGACGCGCATTCACGACGGAACGCGCGCCGGCGCGACCTCAGAAGCGCTGAGCGCTATAGAAGACCGTGCTCGGAGAAGCTCAGCACGTTCGGACCGGCCAGCACGAGATGATCGACCAACCGGACGTCGATGAGCGCCAACGCGTCGCGCAATCTCCTTGTGATCAACTCATCCGCGTGGCTCTGATCTTCCACGCCCGAGGGATGGTTGTGCCAGGCAACTGCTCCAGCAGCCTGCCGATCCAGCACGAGCTTCACCACTTCGCGGGGATAGACGCTCGCACCGTCGATCGTGCCGCGGAACAGCTCCACGCAGTCAATGACGCGATGCCGGCCATCGACCAGGATCAGTCCGAAGCACTCATAGTCCAGGTGTCCGAGCCGCATAGTCAGGTATTCGCCGACCTTCTGCGGCGACTGAAGCAACGCACCACGGCGCACGCGATGCACGAGGACTGCACGGGCCGCGGCAAGGATGTCCTGGCTTGTTGCCGGTTCGATGTTCCCATCGACACGATGGATGAAAAGATTGTGGGTCGACATGTTCGATCTCCGGTCTTGCTCGGGCGGGATTGCCCGAGACCGGAGGGACGCCATCGCAGCGCAGCCGTCATAGGCTGGCCGAAGGCTGCCGAAGGCCACTCGGCGAGTAGCGCAGTCCCGCGAGCAACGCAGCGCCTTGACGGCGAGACCGATGGCGTACGATGAGACGATCAGGCAATCGCGCTTCTACTTCCTTCCCTCTCCCGGGAGTAGTCCCGCCGAGCAGCATCCGCAGCTGCAAATTGATCTCCCGGCAAAGTCCCAGGCGTTGACCGGCGTCGGGTGAGAGAGATCTAACGCGTGCTCACCGGACCATCCGTGAGTCTTCGCCCGGCATAGGCGGATCGCGGCCCAAGCGCTGCGGCAAGGAATCGCAGTGTTTTCGGCCAGTCGTCCGTCCACGCGGTCGTGTCTGCAGCAAGTGTGCCGCCGAGCATCGGATTCACCAGGCTTCGTGCCTTCTTGCCCGTCCACTGGGATGGATTTCCGACAAAAGCAACGTGTCCGGCGCCAGCATAGGAAAGGTGCCGGTATACGTACGGGAAGCGGGCACTCCTCAGTCGAGAGATGATCTGCTCCGCCATTTCTCCAGAGGGCGACAAATGATCATCGCCTCCGGAGATGAGAAGGATAGGTCCTTTGATTTTCTCCACAGGAATGACGGCATCGGGTCGAAGCTCAGCTTGCGCAAGATACGAGTCAAACAGTACTTTGATCGGCGTTCCGGGTCGGAAGTCTTTGGGTGGTTGCGGCGCCACGGACGGAACGGCGTGACCCGAGACCGTCCACGTTGGCTTCGGCTCAGATGGTCCTCCAAAACTCGGAAAGCTCCAAACATAACTGCTGGGTGCAACCGCGACCACCGCATGAATGAGTGGTTCGCGTGAAGCAACGAGCAAAGCTGCTTCCGCCCCCCTGGACCACCCGATGATTCCCACTCGCCGCGGATCAATCTCCGGTCGGTGCACGAGCCACTCGATCGCAGAGTGGAAGTACTCCAGAGGCACTCCCTCGAGGCGTTCCGGCAACCCAGGGTCGTGAAAGTACGCGAGAACCAGCACGGCGTAGCCGGAGGGAACAAACGTGACGGCCATCTGGCTTGTTACATCCAGGCCGCCCTCAGCACCGCCGATCGCGATCAAAGCAGGTAACCGCCTCTTATGAGCAGGAACGTAGAGCTCCGCATATAAGCCATTCGTGCGCACGTCGGTCTTGGTGGCCCCTGCCGGCGCTTCGACACCGACGCCCGATGCCGCATCCGTCGTAGCGGTGTTGCCCGCAATCCCCGCCGCCGGTTTCGAAGACGCCGATGCCGCACATGCCAAGTGGAAGATGAGCAGACTGGCTGCGATCGCCATCGAACTAACCGTACGCAAGCGCGGTCCTCCTGGGTGGAAGAGGCGCACATCGTCTCACACCCTGCTGGCCAGTTGCACTCTCGGACTTCGGTTCAAAATCGAGCTATCACCGGCGGAACGAGGCGTTCCTGTCTTGCCGCTCTTCATATATCGCCACAATGTGTCACCGCGCGGGCTTGGTGATCAGTGGACCATTCATGCGCGTGATTGCGCGAGATTCGAAGAATTTCGCCGTGAGGGATGACACATCCTTGTCCACCTAAGAGGTGATCCACGAGGCGGATCCCGACGAGATCTAGCGCGTCGCGCAAGCGCCGAGTGATGAGCTCGTCGGCGTGGGACGGCTCCGCAACGCCGCTCGGGTGTGGAGCCGCAGTAGCTTGAATCCGTG
>JBOHZR010000222.1:0-24983 GCA_050738595.1 Steroidobacteraceae bacterium
CCTGTGGCATCTCGGCATGTCCGGGAGCCTGCGTGTGCTGCCCGT
Source organism: Steroidobacteraceae bacterium (assembly GCA_050738595.1). GTDB lineage: Bacteria > Pseudomonadota > Gammaproteobacteria > Steroidobacterales > Steroidobacteraceae > JASHUC01. The sequence continues at coordinate 46 of JBOHZR010000222.1, forward strand.
CGGCTCACCGCGCGGTGAGCACGATCACGTCGATCTCGTCCTCGACTCGGGCTGCCTCCTGCGCTTCAACGATCCGCGGCGCTTCGGCAGCCTCCACTACACGACCGAGGATCCGAGTGGGCATCCGCTCCTCGCGCGCCTCGCGCCGGAGCCCTTCGACCCGCGATTCGATGCGGACTACCTCTGGAAGATCACCCGGCAACGCCGCGTCGCGATCAAGGCGCTGCTCATGAACAGCCGGCTCGTCGTGGGCGTCGGAAACATCTATGCGAACGAGGCGCTGTTCCGCGCGCGCGTGCGGCCCCGGCGCGCGGCCTCGAGTCTCACGCGACTCGAGACGCGCCGCCTCGTGCGTGCGATCCGCGCCGTGCTGACGGTCGCCATTCGCGCAGGCGGCACGACGCTCCGGAACTATGTCGGCGCCGACGGCAATGCCGGCTATTTCCGCCAGAAGCTCTACGTCTACGAGCGGGACGGTGATCCGTGCCGGCTGTGCCGCACGCCGGTGCGCGCGATCACGCAGGGGCAGCGGTCGAGCTATTACTGCCCGGCGTGCCAGAAATAGACGACGCTCGGCTCGGCACGGCGTGAAGCTCGCGGCCTTACGGCCTCGCGGCAGCGCGCTCAACGCCATGCCAGCGCTTCCCATGCCAGCGCTTCAGCGCCGCGGCAGCTTCTTCAGCGCTTCCTCGACGATCGGGTGGACGAACTCGCTCACGTCGCCGCCGAGCGAAGCGACCTCGCGCACGAGCGATGAGGAGATGAACGAGAACGGCTCCTGCGGAGTGAGAAATACGGTTTCGATGTCGCGCGCCAGATGGCGGTTCATGTTCGCGAGCTGGAATTCGAACTCGAAATCCGACACCGCGCGCAGCCCCCGGATGACGACCGAGGCGCCGCGCTTGCGCGCGAATTCGACCGTGAGCTCTGCATACCCGGTGACCTCCACGTTCGGCAGGTCCGCGAGCACGCGCCGCGCGAGATCGACGCGCAGATCGAGCGGCAGCAGAGGCGTCTTCCCGGAATTCGCCGCCACCGCGACGATGACCTTGTCGAAGATGCCGGCCGCGCGGCGCACCAGGTCCGTGTGCCCGTTGGTGATCGGATCGAATGTGCCCGGATAGGCGGCAGTGCGGGTCATGTCGTGGCTCGCTCGAGCACTCGCTCGAGCAGATGATACCCGACCTCTCCGGCGCGCCCTGATTTCCTCACCGCCCAGCGCGCAGGCATCGCCGGCAGCCCGGCGCGCGAGGCATGCTCGAGATAGATCAGCGCCCGCTCCGCCAGCCATCCGCGCCGCTCGAGTCGTTCGGCGGCGGCGTGAGCGACGTCCGAATCGAAGGGCGGATCGAGAAACACGATATCGAACGGCGCCTGCCGCTCGGCCATCGGCCGTTCGGCGAGCCAGGCGAGCGCATCCGCACGCTGCACGCGCCCCGTTCCGCTCGGCCCCGCACCCCAATCCTCGAGCAGCCGACCGAGCTCGCGCGCGGCGACCGCGTCCCGCTCGATGAAGTCCACCGAGGCCGCGCCGCGCGAGAGCGCCTCGAGCCCGAGCGCTCCGCTCCCCGCAAACAGATCGAGACAGCGCGCGCCCGCGACCGCCCCGCCGAGCCAGTTGAACAGCGTCTCGCGCACGCGATCAGGCGTCGGACGGATCGCGGCTTGCGCCGGGAAGCGCAGCCGTCGCCCACGCCATGTGCCGGCGATGATCCGCAGCACGCGCGCCTGCGAGCCCCGCCGCGGCCCGGGAGCCGGCCGTCTCGCGCGCTCACGCGCGTCCGCGATCGTTTTGCGGGGCATGTCGGTTAAGATGCGCGCCACATGTTCGGCCGCGCACCCAAGGATAACGCGAAGGAGAGCGAGGAACGCCAAGGCTTTTTCAAGCGCCTGCGCACGCGCCTGAATCGCGGCCAGTCCCGGCTGTCCTTCGATCTCGCCAGTCTCTTTCGCGGACGCCAAATCGACGCGGAGCTGCTCGAGGAGCTCGAGACGCGTCTGCTCACGGCGGACGTCGGCGTCGAGGCGACCGAGCACATCCTCTCCGGATTGAACCGGCGCGTCGCTCGCAAGGAGCTGGCCGATGTCGCGGCGCTCATCGCGGCGCTGCGCGAGGCGATCGTCGAGATCCTCGCACCGTGCGCGCAGCCTCTCGTCATCGACGAATCGCGCAAACCGTTCGTGGTCCTCGTCGTCGGCGTCAACGGCTCGGGCAAGACCACGACGATCGGCAAACTCGCGAGCCGCCTCCGGACGGAGGGCTACAGCACGGCGCTCGCCGCCGGCGACACCTTCAGCGCCGCAGCGATCGAGCAGCTGCAGGTCTGGGCCGACCGCACGCGCTCGGCCTTCGCCTCACAACAGGCCGGGGCCGACCCGGGCGCCGTGGCGTTCGATGCAGTGCAAGCCGCGCGCTCGCGCGGTACCGACGTGCTGATCGCCGACACGGCCGGACGGCTGCACAGCCAGTCGCACCTCATGGAAGAACTGAAGAAAGTGAAGCGCGTCATCCAGCGCGTCGATCCGACGGCGCCCCACGAAGTGCTGCTCGTGCTCGATGCAAACCAGGGCCAGAACGCCCTCGTGCAGGCGGAGCAGTTCGACGCGGCGGTCGGTGTGACCGGAGTCGCCCTGACCAAACTCGACGGCACCGCGAAAGGCGGCATCGTCATCGCGATCGCCCGCAAGCTCGGCCTGCCGATCCGCTTCATCGGCATCGGCGAACAGGTGGAGGACCTCGGTGAGTTCGACGCGCAGGCTTTCGCAGCCGCGCTGGTCGAGGGCGTCGGCACGTCCGCCGACGCGGGCCCGTCCGGCGACGCCGCCCAATGATCGTCTTCGATCACGTCGTCAAGCGCTACCCGAACGGCCGGGAGGCGCTCGCGGGAGTGAGCTTCCGCATCGATGCCGGCGAGATGGTGTTCCTCACGGGGCGCTCTGGCGCCGGCAAGAGCACCGTGCTCAAGCTCATCGCGCTCATCGAGCGCCCCACCCGCGGCACCGTGCTCGTCGGCGGCAAGAATCTCGGCGCGCTCGCGGGGCGACACGTTCCGGCGCACCGGCGCTCGATCGGCGTCGTCTTCCAGGATCACCGGCTCCTCCCGGACAGGCCGGTCTACGACAACGTCGCGCTGCCGCTCATCGTCGCCGGCTTCCCGCTCAAAGAGACCGACAAACGCGTGCGGGCCGCGCTCGATCAGGTGGGGCTCCTCGGCAAAGAGCAGCTCGCGCCCCCGGAGCTCTCCGTCGGGGAGCAGCAACGCGTCGGCATCGCCAGGGCGGTCGTGAGCAAGCCGGCGATGCTCATTTGCGATGAGCCGACGGGCAATCTGGATCGGGAGCTCGCCATCGAGGTCATGCGGCTGCTCAAACGCTTCCAGAGCGTCGGAGTGACCGTCATCGTCGCCACTCACGACATGCACTCCGTGCGCGAGCTCGCCCAGCGCACGCTGGTCCTCGATGCCGGCCGCATCGTGCAGGGCGGCAACCTCGACGAGCCTCTCCCCAGCATCGTCGCGAGCCGCTGAGATGGGAATCGCCACCTACGGAACGCGCCACGCGCAAGCTTTCCTCGGCTCGCTCGGCCGTCTCGCGCGCAGCCCCTTCGGGACCTCGCTGACCGTGCTCGTCATCGGCCTCGCTCTCGCGCTGCCGCTCGCACTGGAGCTGCTGGTCGCCAATGCGAGCACCGCGACCGGCGGCTTCGCCGACGCCGTCGACGTCTCCGTCTATTTCAAACAAAGCGCGCCGCTCGAGAAAGTCCGCCAGCTCGCAGCGAGCACGCGCGCGCGCCCCGGCGTCGCGCAAGTCACCCTCGTCTCCGCCGACGATGCGCTGAAGGAGTTCCGGCAGTACTCCGGTTTCGGCGCCGCACTCCAGGCGCTCGATGAGAACCCGCTGCCGAACGTGCTGCACATCCGCCCGGCCCTTCAGGGGAGATCGCCCGCCGACATCGCCGCGCTCGAGCGCTATCTCACGGCGTGGCCGGAGGTGGACACGGTCCAGGTGGACTCCGCCTGGGTCGAGCGGCTCGACGCCATACTCGGTCTGCTGCGCCACGTGCTCCTCGCGGCCGCCGCACTCCTCGGCCTCGGCGTGCTCGCGATGATCGGCAACACCGTGCGGCTGGAGATCGAGAATCGGCGGGCGGAGATCGAAGTCGTAAAGCTCGTGGGCGGCTCGAACGCGTTCGTCCGGCGGCCCCTGCTCTACACAGGCGTGCTGTACGGTGCCGCGGGCGGGCTGATCGCCTGGGCGCTCATCGCGGCGGCCGTGCTCTGGCTGCAGAGCCCCGTGGCGAGCCTCGCTCGGCTCTACGGCAGCCAGTTCGCCCTCACGGGTCCCGCCCCCGCCGAAATCGGCTGGCTGATCGGCGGCGGCGCGACGCTCGGCTGGCTCGGAGCCTGGCTGTCCTCGACCCGCCACCTCTACCGCATCGAGCCGCGGGCCTGAGGACTTGATAAGCGCCGGTCCGGCCCGACGGAGCGGGCGGCTGCAGGGCTCACGGCCAAGCCCCGGAACCGACTACCGCGGGGGGGGCGTTATCCGGCCTCGGGGAGCCGGCGGAGCGGCTCGATAGGCGGTAAGGTGACTCAAGCACTTGATTAACGTTAGAATACTTCTTGCCTAGGCCGGAAACTTCCCCCACCCTTAGCACTCTAATCCGCTGACTGCTAACATTGCCACCCTTACCGGAGACCCCACATACCGATGACCGCCGCAGCTACAGCATTGGTCGCCCGAGACCCCGACTTCGCGCTCGCAGGGCCGATCGGCAGCCTCGATGCCTACCTCGAGCGCGTAGGCCGCATTCCCGTTTTGACACGCGACGAGGAGCGCCAGCTCGCACTGCGCTTTCGAGACGAAGGCGACCTCGAAGCGGCTCGTGAGCTCGTCCTCTCGCACCTGCGCTTCGTGGTGCACATCGCCCGCGGGTACGCGGGGTACGGATTGCCGATGGGCGATCTCATCCAGGAAGGCAACGTCGGATTGATGAAGGCCGTCAAGCGGTTCGACCCGAACCTCAACGTCCGACTCGTCTCCTTCGCCGTTCACTGGATTCGCGCGGAGATACACGAATACGTCCTGCGCAACTGGCGGCTGGTCAAGGTCGCGACCACGAAAGCACAGCGCAAGCTGTTCTTTAATCTTCGCCGGCTGAAGAAGAACCTCACCTGGCTCTCGGGCGAGGAGACGCGCGCCGTCGCACGCGATCTCGGCGTGAGCCCCGCGGAAGTCACCGAAATGGAGAAGCGCCTCGCCGCGCGCGACCTGTCGTTCGACCCGGCTCCCGATGCGGACGATGAGGAGTCGGCGTTCAGCCCCGCTGCGTTCCTGCCCGCGCCCGCGGCCGATCCCGCCGAGAGCGTCGAGGCCGAAGAGTGGGAGAGTGACTCCGCCGACCGCCTGCACCGGGCACTCGGCCGCCTCGATGAGCGCAGCCGCGACATCCTCGAGCAGCGCTGGATCGGCGAGGACAAGGCCACGCTCCACGAGCTCGCCGACAAATACGGCGTCTCCGCCGAGCGTATTCGACAAATCGAGTCGAACGCCCTGACGAAGCTGCGCACCCTCATGGCGCCCGCCGCCGCCTGAGGAGTCACGTCCGGTCACGTCGAGCTTTCCCCCCGGCGCGAAACCGACGATGGCGACGGCCTTGCTCGCAGCGGGCGCCACACTCACACTCGCAGCAACGGGCGCGCTCGCGGCGGGCGAGTCCCCCCCGAGCGCGGCAGTCCCTCACCACGAGGAGTCTGCCCGGCTCGGCACGCCGCCTCGGGCCGACGTGAAGCCGTTTGAAAGCGCGAAGCTCTCGCTCACCCAGGCCATCTCGCGCGCGCAGAGCGAGAACCGAGGCAAGCCGCTCGCAGCGCGCTTCGAGGTGTGGCACGGCAGGCCGGTGTATGTGATTCGCACGTATTCGGCGAATCAGGTCTGGGAGACGCGCGTGGACGCGAATTCGGGCGAGACGATCGGGCAGCCGGCCACGGTCGCCAAGCATGCGCTCGGCCGGCAGACCCAGAAGGAGATCGAGGCGCTCGATAACGCCCGGGCGAGCCTCACGGACGCCGTGAACAAGGCCGAGCAGCAGCAAGGCGGCAAGGTCATCATGGCGCGCGTGAAGCCCGTCAGTGGAGGCGCTTCCTACGACATCGACCTCGTGAAGAACGGCCGCCTGCACACGGCGATGGTGGACGCGCAGAGCGGCCAGCTGCGCTAGCCGGCGAGCGCTGCGACGGCCGCGCGCGACCGACCGATCACGAATGCCCGGCTGCTGGGGCGGCGCGGGCCGCCCCTCGCTCGCCCATCGCCGCAGCGCTGACCGCGGCGGCCACTTCTGCGTGCACGGACTTGTCGAGCGGATCGGGAACCAGCTCGTCGCCGCTCGCGAGCCGCGCGATCCCCTCCGCGGCCGCGCGCAGCATGTCATCGCTGAAGGCGCGCGCCCGCGCGGCAAGCGCTCCTTTGAACAAACCCGGGAACGCGAGCACGTTGTTGATGCCCTTCCCGTCGGCGGCGAATGCCGCCCCGTGCTGCATGGCGGCGAGCGGGTCGATCTCCGGATCGGGATTGGACAGGGCGAAAACGATCTGGCCGGGACGCACGCTCTCCGGCCGGATCAGATTCCTGACGCCCGTCGTCGCAATCACGATATCGGCGCGCGCCATCAGCTCCTCGAGAGCGGCGCCCTCGGCGCCGAGCGTGCGCGCGCGCTCAACTGCCGCGGGGTTGCGATCCGATCCGAGAACGCCGCGGACCCCGTAGGCAGCCAGCAGCCGCACGATCCCCGTGCCGGCCGCCCCCAGTCCGACCTGACCGACGATGCACTCGCACAGTCTCTTTCCCGTGCGCCGGGTCGCATTGATGAGCGCCGCGAGCACGACGACCGCGGTGCCATGCTGATCGTCGTGCAGGACGGGCTTCGCGAGCCGCTGCCGGAGCCCCGCCTCGATCTCGAAGCATTCGGGCGCCGCGAAGTCCTCGAGCTGAATCGCGCCGAAGGACATCTCGATCGCCGCGACGGCCTCGATGACGCGCGCGGGGTCGCGCTCGCGCAGAAGAATCGGCACGGCCGTGAGCCCGGCGAGATCCGCGAATAACGCCGCCTTGCCCTCCATCACCGGAAGGCCTGCGAGCGCGCCGATGTCCCCGAGACCGAGAATCGCGGTCCCGTTCGTGACGACCGCGACGGTGCTGTCGAGATTGGTGTATTCGTGGACCTTCTCCGGATCGGCCGCGATCGCGAGCGAGACTCGCGCGACCCCCGGTGTGTACACGTCGCGCAGCACCTGCAGCGTGTTGATCGGCAGGCTCGCCGTCATGCGGATCTTCCCGCCCTGATGCCGATTGAACACCCGGTCGGACTTGCCGATGAAACGCGCGTTCGGCAGCTGATCGATCCGCTCGTACAGGCTGCGGTCGGTCTCCTCGTCGAGCTCGACGGTGATCTCCCAGAGCGTGCGTCCCTGCTCGCGACGCAAGGCCGTCAGGTGCTCGATGGCGAAACCCGCCTCGGCAATGACCTGCAGGACTTTCGCGAGACTGCCCGGCTGGTGAATGGTCTCGATGACGATGATCTCGGGAACTTTCATGCGCGAATCCTGTTCGCTCCGTGGTAACCGTCCGGCGCCCATCGAACTGCGGCGGCGAGTTCGCGCGCCAGCGGCGGCGATTCTATCGGGCCCGGCGTCCCATTTGACAGAACATCATCGCCGCGACGTGACCGCCTTCGCGGTGCAGGCGCGATCCGTAGCTCATGCTGAGGCGTCTCGGTGACCCGCCGCCAACGATGCCGACCCACTACTGCGCGCCGCTTGTCCTGCTCTGCTCGAGAAAGCGCACATGATCGCGCCCTCCGGCAGCTCGAGCGTCCTCGTCATCGAGGATCATCCCTTCCAGCGACGTGCGCTTGCGCACAAGCTGAACAGCCTCGGCGTGCCGCGCGTGCTCGAAGCGGCGAGCGGCGCTGACGCCCTCGAGCTCGTGCGGGCGAACGGCGGCTCGATCGCGCTCATCCTGAGCTCCCTGGACGTGCCGGAGTGGGACAGCCTCGAGCGGCTGCATGCACTCGCAGCCGTGGCCCCGCAGATCGCCGTTGCCGCCCTGAGCGCCTTCGACCGTGCGGGCCTTCGAAGGATCGCGGCCCGAGCCAGTGCGTCCGGGCTGCACCTGATCGGCATGCTCGAGAAGCCGGTGTCCGATGATGCGCTCCGCGCGGTGCTCGTACGCGCCCTCGCAGATGCAGGCGGCGCCCGGATGCGCAGCGCCGGGTGATCATCCGATCACCTCGACGGCGGAATACAATTCGCCGATGACCGAGAGGGCCCCCCTCATCCGGCACACCGATGGCCGGTGGCGCTGCGCTTGGTGCGCGGTCGATCCGCTCTACGTCGCCTATCACGACACCGAGTGGGGCGTGCCGTCGCACGATGCTCAGCATCTATTCGAGATGATCTGCCTCGAGGGGGCGCAAGCGGGCCTCTCGTGGATCACCATCCTGCGCAAACGGGAGAACTACCGGCGCGCCTTCGACGGCTTCGACGCGGAGCGCATGGCGCGCTACACGCCTCGCAAAATCGAGCGGCTGCTCACAGACCCGGGGATCGTGCGCAACCGGCTGAAGGTCCAGGCATTCGTCCTCAATGCACGCGCCTGGCTTGCCATTGAGGAGAGCGGCGGAGGCTTCGCGGAGCTCGTGTGGCGCTTCGCGCCGTCGGGGCGCAGGCGCCGGCCGCGAACGCGACGGGACGTACCGGTCTCGACGCCCGAGAGCGATGCCTTGAGCCGCGAGCTATTGCGGCGCGGATTCAAATTCGTCGGAAGAACGAGCGTCTACGCCTTCATGCAGTCAGTCGGTCTCGTCGACGATCACATGCAGAAGTGCTCGGTGCCGCGCGCGGCGCGCTGAGCACCCGGCAGCCGTGAACGCTCGCACGCGGCAGCGGTAACGAAGCGGCGGGGCGCGGGCGCCCGCTTCTCAACCCCACACTTCGCGCGCCACCTCGACGACGCGCGCGAGCTTCGCAAACTGCTCCTCGCAGCCCATCGTCGCGCCGGCAAGTCCGCTCGCGAACCCGCATTGTGGGCTCAGCGCGAGCTGCTCGAGCGGCAGGAAGCGGCTCGCCTCTTCGATTCGCCGCAAGAGCTCCTCGCGAGTCTCGAGTCGCGGCCGCTTCGTCGTGACGAGCCCGAGGACGACGGTCTTCCCGGGTGGCACGTGCTTGAGCGGCTCGAAGCCGCCCGCGCGCTCCGAGTCGTACTCGAGGAAATAACCGTCGACGGCGATCTCGTTGAAAAGGACTTCCGCGACCGGGTCGTATCCACCCGAGGCCATCCAGTTGCCCGCAAAGTTGCCGCGGCACAGATGCAGGCAGACCGTCATGTCGGTCGGACGCTCGCGGATCGCCTCGTTGATGAGCCGCGCGTAGGTTCGCGGAAGGATCGTCGGGTCCTCTCCGATATTCTTGCGCACGTCCTCCCGCAGCACCGGATCGCAGAGGTAAGCGAGGTTCACCTCGTCGAGCTGCAGATATCTGCAGCCGACGGCGGCAAGATCGGCGATCTCCTCGCGATAGACCTGCGCCAGGTCATGATAGAAATCCTCGAGCTCAGGGTATGCGCTCGCATCGATGCCTGCGCGGCCGCCGCGGAAATGCAGAACACTCGGAGAAGGCACGGTGATCTTCGGCACCGCGCGCGCGATCGAGCGCAGGAACTTGAAATCCTCGGCGAAGATCGGCCGCGGGCGACTCACCTTGCCGGTCACGCGCACGGTGTGCGGGCGGCCCTCGGTATCGCCCTTCTCGCTGTGGAAGCGCACGCTGAAGCGCGGCGTCGCCGGCTCGACGTTCGCGATCTTCAGCACGAAATCCGTCTGCCACGAGGCGCGGTTGTACTCGCCATCGGTGACCCCCTGAAGTCCGATCGCCTCCTGGCGCCGCACGACCTCGCGGATCGCCTTCTGCTGCACCTCGCGCAGCGCCTCCTCGGTGAGCTCGCCGCGGCTGCGCGCGGCCCGCGCTTCGAGGAGCTCGGGTGGACGCACGAGACTGCCCACGTGGTCCGCGCGAAACGGTGCGCGATCGCGCCTCAACCGAGCCTTCTCAGGCGGTGCACGCTCAGCCATTGCGAGCGCCCGGCGGATCGCCGAGCTTGAACAACCGCCGAGCGTTGTCCTCGAAGATCATCTTCTTCTCGGCCGCCGTGAGCCATTCGAAAGCCTGAATGTACGGGGCGGTGTGGTCCATCGTCTCGCCCGTCTCGGGATTCACGGACGCGCCCACGCCGGGACATTCCGTGCCGAAGAGGCACCGTTCAGGGCCGACCGTCTCGATGAGCAGGCGTAGCGCGCCGGGCGTGTACAGAACCGTGTCGAAGTAGAGCTTCTTGAGCCGCGTCGAGAAGCGCCGGGTCCCGCGGAGCGAGGCCGATTCGAATCGCCCGAGCTGGTAAGGGATCGCACCGCCACCGTGCGAGACGAGGATCTTGAGATTCGGGAAGTCATCGAGCACGGTCGAGTTAACGAGGTTGTAGACCGCGATCGACTCTTCATTGATGAAATGCAGCGAATACGGCGTGCGCTCCGAGCGCGAGCCGGTCGAGTGGATGTGCGCGGGAATATCGAGCTCGCAGAGCCTCTCGTAGAGCGGATACCAGTACCGCTCTCCGAGGCCGGGTGCCTCGACTCCGGAGTTCTCGTACGGGTCGGGATCGAGCAGGCAGCCCTTGAATCCGAGCTGCTTCACGCAGCGCTCGAGCTCGGGGAACACGCGCTCGATCGGCTCGCCGGCCGCCTGCGGAAGGCCGCAAACGGGCACGAAACGGTCCGCAAGCAGCTTGCACTGGCGCGAGATGAGCGTGTTCACCTCCTCGGTGAGCCAGTGGACGAGCTTGGCCGGCCGCTCGGAGTGCATCATTTGAAATGGCCGCGGCGAGATGAGCTGCAGGTCCGTCCCATGGCGCTTCATCAGATCGAGGTGGCCCGCGGGCCCGATCTCCGTCTTGTTGGCGGCGGCGAGCAGCTGCTCGTCGCTCACCCGCACGCCTCCGCGGCCATGCGCGCCGCGATGCGCGAGCAAGGTGCCCTTATATGCCCACAGCTCGACCGGGGCGCTGATGTGTCCGTGGCAGTCGATGATCATGAATGCGCCTCATTCCAGCACACGAAACCGTTCGCCGTCCCCGTGCCGCCCTCGGAGCGGTAGCACGGCTGGTAGTCGACGACCTCCCCATGGAGGTCTGTGTCGAAGAGAGCCCCGGCGGCGGCGACCCAGTTCTTGAGCTCGGAGGACCCGGATTGAAAGTAGCTCTCCGGGATCGTGCAGAGCGCTTCGGGGTCGCGCGCGGCGAGCGCATCGAACACCCGCCTGTCGAGGTCCTCGTCGATGACGAAGTGGCTCATGCCGCCGGAGCCGAACACGGCGATGCGCCGATCTTCAGGCCACGAGCGAATCGCCCGCCCAACGAGCCGCCCGAGCTCGAAGCACCGGCGAGCGGTCGGCTGATTCGGCGGATAGAACGTGTTGAGGATGACGGGCACGTTCGGGACGACGCGGTCGCGCATGATCTGCCGGTAGATGAAGCCGAACGCATGCGGCATTCCGCTCACCCAGTGTCCCGGATGCACCGGCAGCCGCATCGAGCTTGCCACATCGAAGCCGGATTCCGTCGCACACCGTATGACGTGGAGCGCCAGATCGGGCAGCCCCGGATACTCTGCGTACTGGGGAGGGCTGTGACCCCACTCCGCCTCGTGAATGCCGGGCGGCATGCGCGCCGCCTGCTCGGGCGTCGAGGGCTGATCCCACAGCTTCTCGCCGCGAAACACCGTGATCGCCGGTATCAAGTCATCGAGGAAGAGCTCGCTCTGATCGTTGCCCAGGATCACCGCCGCGTCCGGTGCGGCCAACTGGAAGGCGTCGGCCATGCGCGCGATGGCGCGCTGGCAGGCGGCGGCGCGTCTCTCGCGCTCCGGGAGCGAGCACTGCTCTGCCAGGGTCTCGCGCTTGCGCAGCTCGACGAGCGCATCGTAATCGTAGACGTGGCCGCGGAAGGGGTGATCCTTCTTGTTGCGATCCCACGGCACTCTGAGCAGCCATTGCTGCGGGGTCGTCGAGAGCGTCGGGCCGTGGGAGGTCCACATTCCAAGCACGATGCGCGCCATGTGCCCACCTCCGGGTCGAGGGGAGTAGTATGAACCCGGAGCCGCCCGCGCGGCGAGCGCGCCCGAGTCGCACTCGGGCGGACTGGCGTGGAACGAGTCGGGGGTGCACGCGCGCACCCTGCGTCGCGCCAGCCGGGCCAACCGTTGAGGAGTCAACCATGGCGACCTCGGTCACCCTCGGCAAGCGGTCCGTCCCCCGCATCGAAATCCGGCGCGTGCCGGCGCTGCAGTCGATCATCTGGCTGGCGAGCGGCTGGGACGATCTCAAGCACCTCGGATGGGCGAGCCTGGCCCACGGCGTGCTCATCGTCACGATGGGATGGGTGCTGCTCGGGATCGCAAGCGCCCATCTGTATCTCATCGTTGCGGCCGTCACCGGCTACCTGCTCGTCGGCCCGGTCATGACGACCGGCCTCTGCGAGCTCTCCAGACGCCGTGCCGCGCATGAGCCGGCCGGCTTCGATGTGTCGCTTGATGCCGTGGCGCGCAATCCAGCGAGCCTCGCTCAGTTCGGCGCTTTGCTCGCCGCGATCGCGCTCGTCTGGCTCGTCGCCTCGCAGGTCATGGTGAGCACACTCGTCGCGGGACCCGCGCCGAGCGCTGACGTGCTGCTCTGGGGCAGCTTCACCGGAGCGATCGATCGGGCGCAGGCGCTCGCCTACCTCGGGTCGGGCGCCGTGCTCGCCGCCATCGTGTTCACGCTGTCGGTGGTGACGGTGCCGCTCATCATCGATCGCGGCCTGGGGACCGTCGATGCGCTCGTCGTGAGTGTCCGCGCGACGCTGAAGAACATCCCCGCCATGCTCGTGTGGAGCGCTCTGATCGTGGTGCTGACCGCGCTCGGCTTCGTCACGCTGCTCGCGGGGATGATCGTCGTAGCGCCGCTCCTTGGCCACGCGACCTGGCACGCGTACCGGGATCTCGTTCGCTGATTACGGACGCACGGCCCCTTACGCCGTGACCCGATCCCAGTACTGCTCCATCCGCCGCCGCATCGCCGCATCGGGCAGCGTGCCGCGCCCGGCGCGCTGGTTGTCGATCAAATGCGCGACCTTGGTCGAGCCGGGGATCGCGCAGGTCACCGCCGGGTGGGAGGCGACGTATTTGAGAAGGAACTGGCTCCAGCCCGAGACCCCGATGGCCCGCGCAAAGTCGGGCAGCTTGTGCTCGGAAGCCTGCTCCATCAGCTGCCCGTGGATGAGCGGCAAATTTGCGAGCACCGCGATCCGGCGCTCGATCGCGAGGGGAAAGATCTGCTTCTCCGCGTCGCGATTCGCGATCGAGTAGTCGACCTGGATGAAGTCGAGCGGGTACTTGCGCATGAACGCCACCATGTCATCGTGCTGGCCGACCCGCGAAGTCGTCACGCCGTAGTAGCGAATCTTTCCCGCCCGCTTCCAATCGCGCAGCAGCGGCATGAGCTCATCGACACCGCTCAGGTTGTGGACCTGCAGCAGGTCGACCTTGTCGCTCTTCAAGCGCTGGAGCGACCGGTCGAAGCTCGCCTTGCCGCCGATGCCGCCGCCGAAGAAACCCTCGCCGTTGGTGAGCTTGGTGGCAATGAACATCTTCCCACCCAGCCCCGAGTCGGCGAGCGCCTCCCCGATCAGCGCCTCGCTGTCCCCGTACGAGGCTGCCGTATCGATGACCCTGCCCCCGAGCTGATGCATCTTCGCGATCTCCTGCCGGATCGCATCCTGCTCAGACTCGCGAAACGCGTCCGTTCCGAGACCAATGACCGGGATGCGCTCGCCCGTCGAGGGAATCGGCTTCAGCAGGAGAGGCTCGCCGGAAGCTCCGCCGCTCCCCGGTGCGTCGCCCGCCGATGCAGTATCGCCCGCCGATGCGGCACCCGCCGCACGGCTTGCGAGCGCGCCCGTCCCGAGGCTGGCCAGCAGGCCGGCGCAAAGCACCTCACGCCGGGAGATCGTCGAGCGGCTTCGAGCGTCCATGGGCACTCCTGACTTTCGTCGCACGAGAGAAGCGCAAGGCCGAGAGCCGCGCTTATACGGCGGCAGGCGCGAAAACGCCAGCCGTTCCGGTGCACCGCCCTCTGTCGCACGAATGCCACAGCGCGACTCGCGTCGGCAGGATATACAACCCGCGCCTGAGAGCCGCGGATGAAAATTCTCAAAATCTTCATTTTCCGGGGCTATTTTTTCGCTAGCATGCTTCTTGCTCATTCCGGACCTAGGACAGTAACGCCGAGGTTGATGCGTAGAGCGCACAGCCCCGGGAGGACCCACAAGCGTAAGAAACTCGGGCGATCGACGCGGGCACGGGTAGGCGGCCGCCCATTTTTGGCAGCCGTCCGGGACGATAGGCGTGAACTGACACGCGGCCTGGCAGGTTGGCCGGAGCCTCGAGGCTCCAACGTCCCATCCGACAAGATTTGTTGTCCGCGACGATGCGATACGGCAGAACGCGGTGAACGGACGCTCCAGTACGCCCTTCCCCGCGCCGCTCGGCCGGAGCTGACAGGCGATTGACCCGGTCATCGTTCCCGAACTCCAAGCCCCGCTACAGGCGGGGCTTTTTTTAAGCGCCCTCGTTGTCGTCCAGGCCACGGACCACTTCGCGCAAGTAGGCGATATGCGCCTTGAACGCGTGGCGACCACCGACTGTCAAAGAGACCCGCGTTCGCGGTTTCTTCGCCTCGAAGTCCTTCTCGATCCGGATATAACCGGCCTGCTCGAGCGTCGCCAGATGCGCCCCGAGGTTCCCTTGCGTGGCGTTGATCAGGGATCGAAGGTGCGGAAACTGTATTTTTTCTCCGCGCGGCAATGCGCTGAGGACGGACATGATCCGCAGGCGCGTGGACTGATGAATGATCTCATCTGCTTCGTCCATTGCCGCGTGGGCGGTCAAGCCCGCCGAAACCAGATTCCGCTCACGACCAGCACAGCGCCGCTCGCGATTCCGATCCACACGAGGAACCCCGGAATGACCTGGAAGTATCCGGCGAGAGTCAATGCGGCGAGTATCACGCCAGGCGCAAGGTATCGAGTATCACGCCAGATCCCAGCGAGCAAATATGCCTCGGACACGGCCAGCACGATGATCGCTGTGAGCTGCGGTGAACTGACTGGTCGTGCAACACCGATGAGGGCGGCGAGTACCGCAATAGACACCAGCACGGTTGCCAGATACTTGAGGCCGTGATATCTGCGGACGCCGGCTGCCTGATCCAGCGCGTCCAGGAACCGACGCATGCGGAAGGCCCAATAGACGCTCACGGATCCGGCGCCGCTCATGAGCGCATCCCACACCAGCCCGCCGCGGCTCGGAATGAGGGCGGCGAGGATGCTTGCGGCAATCCAGGCGCTCCCCCACAGAACGAGAAAGCGCGACGACGTTGAACGTCCGAGGCTTTGCCTGGTTCGGTCGCGGCTGCTATCGACCTCGTACAAAGCCCGAGCGGCCTCACTGGGCGAGAGTTTCACTTGAGCGCCGTGTCGAGAAACGCGAGAACCCTTGGCCAGGAATCGGCCCACGCAGCGCGATTCGCTGCCGAAGTTCCGCCGAAGAGCTGAGTCTGGCTCGCGATGTGATGCGCATCTGTAACACCGGCGACGAACACAGCGTGGCCCGCACCCGGATAGTCGACGTGCCTGTACGTGTACCGGAAGTGCTGTTGCCCGAGCCGCGCGACGATCTGATCGGCCATGAGGTTCGACGGCCAGATGCGGTCGTCGCTTCCGGTCAGGAGCAGTATAGGTCCATTGATGCGCTCGACGGGAATCGACGCATCTCGAGGCGCGTTGGCCGACATGAGAGCAGCAGCGAACATCTGCCGCATGGAGCGAGGAGCGCCTTTTGTGGGAGCAGGAAACGGCATTGCCGGAAGAGCTCTGCCGGCCAGCGTCCACGCGGCACCGCTGGGCATGCCGGGCCACACCCTGCTGCTCGGGGAAATGGCCACCACAGCGGTGATCTTCGGGTCATGAGCGGCGACGAGTAGCGCGGCCTCGGCGCCCCGAGACCAGCCAATCATTCCGATGTGCCGTGAGTCGACCGATGGCTGCTCGAGCAGCCAGTCAATGCCGCGCTCGAAGTATTCGAGTGGGATGAGCTCGAGCGAAGTCGGCAGTGGGCTGTGTCCCCAGTAGGCGAGCGCGAGGACATCGTACCCCTTGGAAGCGAACGGACGCGCCAGTTCGCGAACCACTTCCAGGGAGCCGTCGGCGCCGCTCACCACAAGGAGAGCCGGCCGCCGTGCGCTTTGATGCTCGCGACGGTAGAACTCCCCGACGAGTCCGCCCTGACGCAGCGGTATCGCTTGTACGTCCAGCGATGTGTCACTCGAGCGCTCGTCTGTCACACCGGTTCGACCCGCGGGCGCGCCGGATCCGCCGAGGTAGTGCAGCGTGATGCGCGTCCGAAGGTTCCCACGTACCGCCAACGATGCGGCGTCGAAGGTCGGCGGGAACCGCGCGTCGTTGCCGAATGCCCACCCGTCGGGTGGAATTCGTACGGCTCCGCTGTCGTCGCGATCGTGGAAGGCGAACAGCGCGTAGTTGCCGGGTCGAACGTTCGGAAATACTAGATCGACGGAGCCCAGGCGTGCCTTCACGGTGCTGGAGTAGGTTGCGCAGCCGCGCATGAAGCTCGCCTTCTGATCGCACAGCGTCGCGCGAATTCGGCCCTGCGCCACCCGAACGTGATCGACAGTCACGACGACCGAGGCCCCCGCGATTGCGCCCGAGAGCGCGGGACCCGCATTGAGCACCGCGAGGATGGCCATTGCGGCAGCGATCTTCAATTGTCTCGCCCCGTGGATTACAACAGACCAGTCTGTATAGCAGACTACTGAGCCGATGTCGAGTGTGGCGCGGTTAGCTTTTGCAGCTTCGTTTCCATGCTCGTGCGCCGAAGTGTCGCAACCTCGAACTCGCGGACGAGCTTCCAGCGCTCATAACAGGCTCGAGCTTGCTCGGGGGTTATCGCGGCCATTGAGCTGCATTTTACTACGGGGCTTGGAACAGCCCGCGTAACCGCTCACGTCCATCGCGCCGGGGGTCTATCATTAGGGCGGACACCAGTTCTACGCCTGATGCGGGAGAATCCTTCTGACGGGTGCGCCTTTGAATCGTGTTGAATCCTTGTGCCGCCGTTTTGGCGTGCAGGCGCCGATTTGGCTCGCCCCCATGGCGGGCGCATCGCCACCCAGCCTCAGTATCGCGATCTCCGAGGGGGGCGGCCTCGCGGCCTGCGGCGCGCTGCTCATGGGACCCGCGGAGATGCGCGCCTGGGCCGACAACGTGCGCGCGCGCACGAGCGCTGCCTTCCAGATGAATCTGTGGGTTCCCGACCCGTCGCCCGCACGCGACCGCGCGCATGAGGATCGCCTGCGCGTCTTTCTAGAGCGCTGGGGCCCGGCTGTTTCCGCATCATCCGGCGACGAAGTGCCTCGCGACTTTGCAGAGCAATGCGAGGGGCTACTCGAGGTCCGCCCTGCGATCGCATCCTCGATCATGGGCCTGTTTCCACCGCGCGTCGTCGCGGCGCTCAAGTCTGCGGGCATCACGTGGTCTGCGACGGTGACGACGGTGAAAGAAGCTCAACGCGCCGAGGAGGCTGGCGCCGACATCATCGTCGCGCAAGGTATGGAGGCTGGCGGGCACCGCGGCTCGTTCGATGCCGCGGACGCTGAGAGCCGCCTGGTCGGCCTGTTCGCGCTCGTTCCGCAGGTCGTCGATGCAGTGCGCGTGCCCGTCGTGGCGACCGGCGGCATCGCCGACGCGCGTGGGATCGCCGCCGCACTCATGCTCGGCGCGAGTGCTGTCCAGATCGGCACGGGATTTCTGCGTTCGCCGGAGGCCGGCATCTCTGCGGCATGGTCCCGTGCGCTCGCCGATCTACGGCCGGAGGACACGATGCTTACGCGCGCCTTCAGCGGTCGGGCCGGCAGGGCTATCGCGAACGACTACCTGCGGGCCGCCAACATGCCCGATGCGCCGATGCCGGCCCCCTATCCGGTGCAGCGCGGATTGAGCGGTCCGATGCGCCGCGATGCCGCTCAACGGGGCGATGGCGCGCGCATGCAGGCGTGGGCAGGGCAAGCCGCACGGCTCGCGAGCGATGAGCCCGCCGCGGAGCTGGTCCAGCGCCTGTGGCGCGAGGCGCGCGATCTGCTGTGAGCGGCTGGAGCGGCCGCCCTTCTTCGGTGCGTTATCGGCGCTGATTGCGCCGCGTCCAGTTCTCGGTCTTCAAGTCAGCCACACGGGAAAGGCGATGCTCGTCAGTCGTGACAAGCACCGCGCCGATGGCAATTGCGTGGCCTGCAATCATTGTTTCCGTGGTGCTCATCGGTCTGCCGGTTTGGTGGAGCCCCACCGCGACCCTCGCGAAGTGGGTGGCGGCAGCTGCATCCCAAGCTCTGCAGGGGACCCGCGCCAATAACTGCTCCACTACCCTCGAGACATTTTGCGTCCGCGCCTTGCCCCTGATCAGGTCGCGCGTCGCTTCGAGCTGCTTGGCGACCTTCTCGAGTGTGTGACCCGAGTCCGTATCAATACCGAAGCGCCTGCGAAGAGCCGCGGCCTCTCGCGGTGTGAGGTGTGCCAATGCTGCGTGCGTCGCCCGGCGCAGCGAGTCCATGCGTGTCGGACTTGTCAGTAGCGTTCCCATTGCCTTGCCGCGTCCGGCCGCGACGATTCGATCCGAATGCGTTTTGAATCGCTTGAGGACGATACGCGCCTCGACTTGCTGGGCTTCCGGGCGTGATAGCTCTTCGAGCTCGGGATTGTTGTCCGTCTCTTGCAGCATCTGCTGGGACACGCCACACAGCAACTCGCCGCGTGTGATCGCGGAGATGCATAGTTCCTCCGGAGCTGACGATGCGACGTGCTCATCGAGCGCCTGCGACTGACCGCGGATCAGGCAGCTGGCGATTTCCGTACTGAGCATGTATAGCAGCATCAGAGCTTCTCGAGCCGGACTCGATCTTCCGGAGAATCGTGTCCCGATCCGTGCGGTGCCATGAACTCAGCCGGCACGCCGGACTGATCGCGCAGCGCGAAGAAATCAGACCAGGTATCGCCGAGGGGCTTAGACGAAAGGATCACCTCGTTGCTCACGGAGTCCCGGCGGATGTAGACCTCCTTCACGCCCTCAAAGCGAAAATCCGCTGGCAGCCGCACTGCCTGGCTTCCCCCGTTCACGAACAGCTTGGCGGTTCTCACGGCCATGGCAAACCCTCGATGTATATACGCCTACAGTATATATTGCTACGGATCGCCCGCCAAGATCGCGGCGTATGTACGCTTTGTGGAAGCCGGGGTGGTACTGCCTCGGTGGAAGCAGAATGACCCTTCGGGCGAAGCGAATCGATAGCTGATCCAAGGGGTTCAGCGGGAGGCCACCGACGATGGATCACCACACTATCGATCGAGTCTCGTTCCAAACGGCTGAGGCCCTGCCGGCACCACGCCTGCGCCCATTCATTGCGCGCTACGGCGCGTATCGAGCGCAGGCGACCGATCTCGGGCCCACGCGCGGTTTCCCGTCGCGGTACGTGACGGTCATGATCGGGCTCGGGAGTCCGTTTCAGGTCGCGGGAGTCGGCTCCTTCACGTCGTTCGTTGCAGGATTGCACGAGCGCGCGGTAGTGGTCGAAAGTGCCGGTACCGTCGCCGGGATCCATCTCTTTCTCGACCCGCTCGCCACACGCGCTATCCTCGGTTGCCCAGCGAGCGCCGTTGCGCAGACAGTCATCTCGCTCGCCGACGTGATCGGCACCCGCACCGCGGCCGAGCTGCACGAGCGACTGCATGAAGCTCGCACGTGGGAAGGATCGTTCGCTGTAGTCGATGATGTGCTGCAGCGCAGGCTCGTAGACGCCCCATCACCTCGCGAGGTCGGCTTTGCTTGGAATCGAATCACGGCCCGTCACGGCCTTGGCCGCGTGGAGCCACTGGCCGCGGCAATCGGCTGGAGCCGTCGTCACCTCACCGAATGCTTCCGCTCCGAGGTTGGCATTACCCCCAAGACTCTCGCACGCATCGCGCGGTTCGAGCGCGCCTGCGCACTATTGCGATACGGTCCGCGCGACCTGGCAGGCGCAGCCGTCACAGCCGGCTACCATGATCAAGCTCACATGACGCATGAATGGCAGGCGCTCGCCGGCTGCACACCCAGGACATGGATCGCCCAGGAGCTCCCATTCTTACAAGACTACGAATTCGTCGACTTGGATGATGATACGGGCGGACAGCGCACGGGCGGACGGCGCACGGTTTCTTCATAGAGCAGCGACGGGAGCGGAGACACCAGTGACGGACTTCGAGCGCATCGACACCTCACGGCAATACGTTGCGATTAGCCGCGAGCTCAAGATGAGATCCCATCCCGCGCGCAGCGGCCCTGAGCCGCGCTGTGACGGGCTCACGGTCGGTATCGTCGAACTGACTCGCGACCCTCCGCATGGCGGCGAGATGCACCCGGACGGCGATGAGCTCGTCTGCGTTCTGTCCGGCAGCGTGCGCGTAACGGTCGACTCCACGCCCGAGCCGATTACCCTCGCACCGGGCGAGGCCTGCCTCATTCCGCAAGGCGAATGGCACCGCATCCACCTCCTCGAACCGACACGGCTCCTGCACATCACTCCCGGCCCGCGCGGGGCGCACCGCCCCATCCGCGCTTGAGGAGCGCTCCGCATGACAGCACCGTGGCTCCCCGCCGGGTTCCATACGATCACTCCGAACATCATTGCGGACGACGCCGACGAGGCCGTCGATTTTTTGAAGCGGGCATTCGGGGCAACCGAGAACTATCGCCTGACCTTGTCGGACGGAAGGATTACTCACTGTGAGCTGCGCATCGGGGACTCCGTCGTCAATCTCGGTACGGCAATGGAAGGTTGGCCCGCGCACGGCCTGATCGCTCAAATTTTCGTCGAAGCCCCTGATGCACTGTTTGAGCGTGCCGTGCAGACCGGCGCGACGGCGATGATGCCGATGACCGACATGTTCTTCGGTGTACGCGAGGGACGCTTATCGGACCCGTTCGGGAACGTGTGGATTATCGCAGCGCTCAAGGAGCGTTTGACTCCAGAGGAGATGCAGCGACGACTGGCGGCGGAAGGCTACTGAGTCGCCGGTCGATCGCAGTTGACGTCCCAGGCGAGGCCGAATCGATCGACGACCTTGCCGTAGCGGCGTGCCCAGAAAGTCTCTTGCAGCGGAGCGAGCACCTTTCCGTTCTCGCCCAGAGCTCCGAACAGACGAGCGGCTTCGCCGATCTCATCGGTGCCGAGGACAATGCTGAATCCGTTCGGAGGCTCGTAGGTGCCTGGCAGTACATCGACTCCGTGAAACGTGACGTCGCCCGCAACGAGCGTCGAGTGACAGATCTTGTCTCTCCACGTGAGTGGGGCATCCTTGGCCAGCGGCGATTCACCCCAGGTGAGCTCGAACAGGAGCTTGCCGGGCAAGCTACGCTCGTAGAATCGCATGGCCTCGGCGCAATCACCATTGAACGACAGGTTGATGCTGGCCTTCATGTGGCGGCTCCCGATTTTGCGGCTCCCGCAAAACTCTACCATCGCGCCCTTCAGATTCCTTGTCTTGTACGAATGGGAGCTGATCGGGGGCCCCGAACGGCCGGCTCAGGAACATGGATTTGCACATCTTCTCCCAATGCGCAGGGCCCGCGCGCAGGCGATGTGCCGATGAGGGTACTCGTCGAGCACGGTGCCAAGGATATCCCCAGGCGCGTGCTCGTCGACCCGCGAACACTCTCGGACACCTTCACCCTCTGCCCCGCGAGGACAGCATTGACGCATATGCATTAATGTGATCTATTGATGCATATGAGAACGACGCTGATCATAGACGACGAGCTCCTTGCCAAGGCGCAGGAACTGAGCGGACTCCGCGAAAAGACGGCGGTGCTGCACGCCGGCCTACGGGCGCTCATCGCGCGCGAGAATGCACGGCGGCTGGGAGCGCTTGGTGGCACCGAGCCGGGCCTGAGGCCGATCTCCCGCAGGCGTACACGACCGGCGCGCCGCGCGGATGCTCGTTGATACGTCGGTCTGGGTAGATCATCTACGTCGGCGCAACGGCGCTCTGATTGACCTGCTGGATCAGGCTCAGGTTTGGACCCATACCTTCGTGATTGGAGAGCTGGCCTGCGGAGATCTCGCGCAGCGAGCCAAGATTCTCGGTCTACTCGCCGCCCTGCCGCATGTGCCGATTGCAGCTCACGACGAAGTACTCGCCTTCGTCGAAGCTCACCGTCTGATGGGGCGAGGTCTCGGCTGGATCGACGTCCACCTGCTTGCCTCGGCGAGGTTGGCGAGGCTGCCCTTTTGGACCCTGGACAAACGGCTCGCTGCGGTGGCTACCGATCTTCGCCTGCGAAATTGAGCTTGGCCGTCGGAGCGCCGCCAGGCCGAGTACAATCCGGCTCGTGAGCTCACGTCGACACGTTCTGAAGGTCGCTCTGGCGAGTGCAGCCAGCAGGGCGCTCGGCAGATCGGCCACGCCGTTGCTCGGGCTCATCCAACCAGTCGAAGCGACGGTGCCACCGGAGGCCGCCACGCTCTACCCGAGTGGAGTGCGGTTTCAGGCGCTGAGCGTCGGGCTCGAGACGATGACTCCGGCGGGCTACGATCGCGTGCTCGAGCACATTGCACCGACGGCGGAGGCGCTGGCCCGCGCAGGTGCCGATGCCATCGTGCTGATGGGGACCTCGCTTAGCTTCTATCGCGGCGCGAATTTCAACCGCGAGCTGACTCGGCGCATCCGAGTCGCGAGCGGCCGGCCCGCGATCACCATGAGCACTGCAGTATGCGACGGTCTGCGCGCGTTTCGTGCCCGGCGGCTCGCGGTTGCCACGGCGTATGACACCGAGGTCAACCGGCGCTTGCAGAGTTTTCTGCACGAGGAAGGCTTCGATGTGCGGGTGATCCGGGGCCTCGGTGTCGAGAAGGTCGAGGCGATCAAGAGCGTCACGCGTGCGGGACTGATGAAGTTCAGTACCGAGGTATTCCGGGCGGCAGATGGCGCGGAAGCCCTTCTGATCTCGTGCGGGGGGCTTCACACGCTCGACATGCTGGCGGCGCTGGAGGAGCGCTGTGGCGTACCCGTGGTCTCGAGCTTACCTCATGCCCTGCGAGCGGGCGTGCGCCTGCTCGGCTTGAGCGGGCACGTCGAGGGGTACGGGCGCTTGTTCCGGCTTACGGCAGCTCCGTAATCCCCATCAGATACCGATCGCACTCCCGTGCCGCGCCGCGCCCCTCGTTGATGGCCCACACGACGAGGCTCTGGCCGCGCCGGCAATCCCCCGCCGCGAATACGCCCTTCACGCTCGTCGCGAACTGGCCGTGCTCCGCGACGATGTTCGTGCGCGCATCGACCGCGATACCCATGTCCTCGAGCATCCCCTGCTCGGGGCCGAGGAATCCCATCGCCAGCAGCACGAGCTGCGCGGGCTGACGCTCCTCGCTGCCCGGCACCTCGACAGGCGCAAGGCGCCCATCCGCGTTCCGCTCCCAGCGGACCTGCACCGTCTCGAGCTCTCGTACGGGCCCCTCGGCGTCTCCGAGTAGCCGTTTGATCGTCGTGAGATAGCGGCGCGGGTCGGCGCCGAATTTCGCCGCCGCCTCCTCCTGCCCGTAGTCGAGCTTGTAGACCCGCGGCCACTCCGGCCAGGGATTGTCGGCAGCGCGATCCATCGGGGGCTGCGGAAGAATCTCGAACTGCGTGAGGCTGCGGCAGCCCTGGCGCATGGCCGTGCCGACACAATCCGTGCCCGTGTCGCCGCCGCCGATGACGACCACGTCCCGATCGCGCGCATGGATGGGCGCAGCGTCGGGGCCGCCATCGAGCAGCGCCTTCGTGCTCGCGGTGAGGTAGTCCATGGCGAAGTGAACGCCCTTCAGATCCCGCCCCGGCACGCCAAGATCGCGCGGCGCGGTCGCTCCGGTGCAGATCACCGCCGCATCGAAATCCTTCAGCAGCAGCATCGCCTCGACATTCTCGCCGACATGGGCGTTGCAGAGGAATTTGATGCCTTCACGCTCCATGTGAGCGATCCGCCGCAGCACGACCTCGTGCTTGTCGAGCTTCATGTTCGGGATGCCGTACATGAGGAGCCCGCCTGGCCGATCATCGCGCTCGAGCACCGTCACGGCATGACCTGCACGGTTCAACTGCTCGGCGGCGGCAAGCCCCGCGGGCCCGGAGCCGATCACGGCGACCTTCTTGCCGGTACGCACCGCAGGAGGACTCGGGACTATCCAGCCCTCCTCCCAGCCCCGATCGATGATCGCATTCTCGAGCAGCTTGATCGTGACCGGCGGCTGCGAGATGCCGAGCACGCAGGAGCCCTCGCAGGGCGCTGGACACACACGTCCGGTGAACTCGGGAAAGTTGTTCGTCTTCAGCAGCCGCTCGAGCGCCTCGCGCCACAGTCCCCGGTAGACGAGATCGTTCCACTCGGGAATGAGGTTGTGAACCGGGCAGCCGGATGCGCCGCCGTTCAGGAGCTCCCCCGTATGGCAGAAAGGCACGCCGCAATCCATGCAGCGCGCGGCCTGGTGCCTGAGGCGCCGCTCCTCCATGTGGTAATGGAACTCGTTCCAGTCGCGCACGCGCTCGACCGGCGTGCGGTCGACCGGCACTTCCCGCAGGTACTCGATGAATCCGCTTGGCTTGCCCATGACGATAAACTCAATTGCCGCTGACGCGCGCCAGGTCGCGGGCGTTTTCCTCGAAGGCCGCCATGACGGCTTCGTCGCCGCTGAGCCCCTGCGCATGCGCGCGGCCGA
>JBOHZR010000223.1:0-5823 GCA_050738595.1 Steroidobacteraceae bacterium
GGCTGGACGCGCCGCTCGGATATCTCGCATCACTGGAGAATTACTTTTCCACCGGCGCGGCGGCACGCAATGGCGAAGCCGGGACCTTTGCCCAGTTCCTCGCCGATCCCCTCACCGAGCAGATCCACTTCATCGGCAAGGACATCATCTACTTCCATACGCTCTTCTGGCCCGCGATGCTCGAGTTCGCCGGCGCCCCCTACCGCGTTCCCGATCACGTGTGGGCACACGGGCACATTCAGCTTGCAGGCGCGAAGATGTCCAAATCGCGCGGCACGGGACTGTCCCCGCAGCGCTATCTCGAGATTGGCATGAACGCCGAGTGGCTGCGCTACTACCTGGCGGCGCGCCTCAATGCGGGTGTCGAGGATTTCGACTTCGACCCCGAGGATTTCCTCGCGCGCGTCAACAGCGACCTCATCGGCAAATACGTCAACATCGCGAGCCGCGCCGCGACTTTCATCACGCGCCATTTCGCGGGCGAGCTGCGCTATGCAGGCGACCGCGCAGCGCTCGTCGGACAGGCGACGGCGGTCGCGCGCGCCGTGGGGCAGCACTACGAGACGCGCGACTTCGCGCGCGCGATGCGCGAGATCATGGCGCTCGCCGATCGGACCAATCAGGACTTCGATGCGCACCGGCCGTGGATTCTCGCCAAGGAGCCGCAGATGCGCGGCGAGCTGCAGGACACCTGCTCGCGGGCGCTGCACGGATTCAAGCTCGCGAGCGTGCTGCTCGCACCCGTGCTGCCGGGGCTCGCCGAGCGCGTCGCGAAGGAGCTGTTCGGCCTCGACCGGCCGTTCGCCTGGCGCGACGCGGCGGAGCTTCCCGAGCGGATCGCGCCTTACTCGCACCTCATGACACGGGTCGATCCGAAGCAGCTCGATGCGCTCTTCGAGACTGGCCGGGAGAGCACGGAGATGAACACCGAAAAGCGACCCTCGGCGGGCGAGTCAGCGCCGCCGAGCGCGCCCGACGCAGCGGCAGGCAGCGGCGCCGGGCCTGAGACGATCTCGATCGACGAGTTCCGGCGCATCGATTTGCGCATCGCGCGAATCGCCGCCGCCGAGCGCGTCGAGGGGGCCGACAAACTCCTGAAGCTCACGCTCGATCTCGGCTCGGAGACGCGAACCGTGTTCGCGGGCATCAAATCGGCCTACGACCCTGCCGCGCTCGAGGGGCGGCTCACGGTCGTCGTCGCAAACCTCGCCCCACGAAAGATGAAGTTCGGCCTCTCGCAAGGCATGGTCCTCGCGGCGAGCGGGGACGGACCCGGCGTGTATCTGCTCGCGCCCGACAGCGGCGCAATCCCCGGCATGCGCGTGAGCTGAGGTGCACGATGCCGGATGAGCGCGATGCGTGCGGCGACCGCCGGGGCGAGCTCGCCGCGGCGATCGATGCCCTGCTGCCGCAGACGCAATGCACGCGCTGCGGCTATCCCGGCTGTAGCCCTTATGCGCATGCCATCGCGCGCGGCGAATCGGACATCAATCATTGCCCGCCGGGTGGCGCTTCGCTGATCGATGCGCTCGCGCGCCTGCTCGGGCGCTCACCGCTGCCTCTCGATGCGGACAATGGCCTCGAGGGACCCCATCGGATCGCAGTAATCGACGAGGAGCGATGCATCGGCTGCGCCAAGTGCCTGCCGCCCTGCCCGGTCGACGCGATCATCGGCGCACCACGCTTCCTGCACACCGTCGTCGCGGCCCTGTGTACCGGATGCGAGCTCTGCATCGCACCCTGTCCGGTCGACTGCATCGAGATGCGGCCGGCGAGCGCCATTGCCGGCGCGCCGCAGGCGATGCCCGCCGCGCATTTGAACAGGGCCCGATTCCTCACGCATGGCGCGCGCATCGAGCGGCGCGCGGGCGAGCGCGCAGCCGAGCTCGCCGCACGCAAGCTCGCCGCGCGCGGGCTGCCCGCGTGAATCCCGCCCGCCGCCGCGCCATCTTCCGCCGGCTCGCCGCCGCGAATCCCGAGCCGACGACCGAGCTCGAGCACTCGAGTCCGTTCGAGCTGCTCATCGCCGTCGTGCTCTCCGCACACACGACCGACCGGAGCGTGAATGCCGCGACGCGCAAGCTCTTTCCCGTCGCGAACACGCCCCAAGCCCTGCTCGGGCTCGGGGTCGAGGGCGTGCTCCCGTATTTGAAGACCGTCGGCCTGTACAACGCGAAAACTCGCAGCGTGGTCGAGCTGAGCCGCCTGGTGCTCGAGCGCCACGGCGGGCGCGTCCCCTGCGACCGCGAAGCGCTCGAAGCGCTTCCGGGGGTCGGGCGCAAGACCGCGAACGTCATCCTGAACATGGTGTGCGGCGAACCCACGGTGGCGGTCGACACGCACATCTTCCGCGTCGCGAACCGCACCGGTCTCGCGCCGGGGAGTTCCCCGCGCACGGTCGAGGAAGCTCTGCTCGCCGCGACGCCCCGCCCCTATTTGAAGAACGCGCATCACTGGCTGCTGCTGCACGGGCGTTACGTCTGCACCGCGCGCCTGCCGGCCTGTCCGCAGTGCATCATTCGCGCGCTGTGCGAGTATCCGCACAAGACGCCGCCGAGCGATCTCGCGCGTTCGCGCGGTCTCGCCAAATGAGAACGCCCCGGCTCGGCGGACCGCCGGCCGGGGCGCAGCGAACGAAGACTCGACTGCGACTTACTTCGGAGCGGCGCTGCTGTTCTCGCTGCTCTTCTTGCTCTTCTTGCTGCTGTGGTGCTTGTGCGACTTCATATGGCTGTGCTTCGCCGGATGGGACGAACTCTGGTCAGCCGGCGGCGCATCAGCGGCAAACGCCGGAATCGCGCTGAGGCTCATCCCGATCAGCAGAGTCGAAGCAGCAAGTGCGACAATGGACTTCTTCACGGAAATCTCCCTTGAAAATGGCGTGCCCTAGGAGGCGACTGATTGTATTCGGGTGGCCGGGCGCCGATTCTTAAGAGCTTGTCATCATCTCTTGGGGCTATACAGATCGGTCAGCGTCCCCTCGAAAGCCTCGGCCGCGAATGCGACCGTCTCTGAAAGGGTCGGATGAGGATGGACCGTGAGCCCGATATCGGCGCCATCGGCGCCCATCTCGATCGCGAGGACGACCTCGCTCACCAGATCGCCGGCATTGGGGCCGACGATACCGCCGCCCAGCAGGCGGTGGCTGGCCGGATCGAACAGCAGTTTCGTGAATCCGTCGTCGCGTCCGAGCGACAGGGAGCGGCCGCTCGCCGCCCAGGGGAAGAGCCCCTTCTTGTAAGCCAGTCCCTTCGCCTGAGCCTCCGATTCCGTTAGGCCCACCCAGGCCACCTCCGGATCGGTATAGGCGACCGCGGGAATGGCGCGCGCGTCGAACGAGCTGTTGTGGCCGGCGGCCACCTCGGCGGCCACCTTCCCCTCGTGGGATGCCTTGTGAGCCAGCATCGGAGGACCAGCGATGTCTCCGATCGCGAAAATGTGCGACACGTTCGTCCGCATCTGCCTGTCGGTCGGGATGAAGCCGCGGGGACTCACCGTGACCCCGGCCGCCTCAGCCTCGATCGTCTTGCCGTTCGGCACCCGCCCCACCGCGACCAGGACGCGGTCGTACAGCTGCGGCTCGGGCGCTCGATCGCCTGCGAACGACACACGCAGCCCCTCGCGCAGCGCCTGCACCGCCGTGACCTTCGTCGCGAGCAGCACCTGCTCATAGCGTGCCCTGATCCGCTTCTCGAGCGGGCGCACGAGGTCCGGGTCGCAGCCCGGCATCAGCTGCTGGGTGAGCTCGACCACGCTCACGCGCGCGCCGAGGGCATCGTAGACGCACGCCATCTCGAGCCCGATGATGCCGCCGCCGACGACGAGCATGCGCCCCAGCCCGGGCAGCTCGAGCGCAGCGGATGAATCGATGATCCGCGGATCATCGGGCCAGCCCGGGAGCCGGATGGCCTCGGAGCCAGCCGCGACGATGCATTGCTCGAAGCGGATGCGCTCGGTTCCGGAGTCGCCTGTCACCTCGACGATGTGCGGGCTCGCGAATCGGCCGCTGCCCTGCAGCACCTCCACCTTGCGCTGCTTGGCGAGCAGCTTCAGTCCGCCGGTCAGCTTGCGCACCACTGCCGTCTTCCAGCCACGCAGCCTCTCGAGGTCGAGCGTGGGCTTGCCGAATGCGATACCGTTTGCGCCCATCGCCTCGGCGTCCTCGATCACCTTTGCGGCATGGAGCAGCGCCTTGGAGGGAATGCAGCCGACGTTGAGGCACACTCCCCCGAGCGCGGGCCAGCGCTCGACGAGTGCCACCTTGAGGCCGAGATCCGCGGCGCGAAAGGCGGCGGTGTAGCCGCCCGGTCCCGCGCCGAGAACGAGCAGATCGGTCGTGCGGTCCGCCTGCGCCTCGACGCGCATGCGCACCGTCGTGTCCGGTATGCGCATCCTGACCGTATCTCCGGCGGACTCGTCCGCTTGCGCCCCCCCGGCCGCGGGGGCGGCGGCAGCCGCTGGGCCTGGCTGCGATGCCGGCGCGGCCGCGCTCTCGAGGCGTGCGATCACTGAGCCCTTCGAGACCTTGTCTCCCTTCTTGACCCGAACTTCGCTGATGCGGCCGCTCGCGGTAGCGGGCACGTCCATCGAGGCCTTCTCGGTCTCGAGCGTGATGAGCGGCGTGTCGATTTCGACCGTGTCGCCCGCCCGCACGAGCACGTCGACGACCGGCACTTCCTGAAACTGCCCGAGATCCGGAACGACGAGATCCGTCGTGCTCATCGAGCGCAATCCGGTTGTGCCACGGTGAGCGCCGGCGGTGTGCCGCCGTGCGGGACCGCCCCCTGCGCGCCGCTCAAGGGACGGCCTCGAGAAGCCCTCGCGCGTCCGCGAGCGTTTGAGCGAGGAAGCTGGTGAATCGCGCGGCGAGCGCTCCATCGATCACGCGGTGATCGTACGAGAACGAGAGGGGCAGCATCAGGCGCGGCACGAACGATCCGTCACGATAAACCGGCCGCATCTGCGAGCGCGAGACACCGAGGATACCCACTTCCGGCGCATTGATGATGGGGGTGAACGCGGTGCCGCCGATTCCCCCAAGACTCGAGATGGTGAACGAGCCGCCCTGCATGTCGGTGAGTCCCAGCGTGCCCGCGCGGGCCTTCTCGGCGAGCGCGGCGGCCGAGCGCGCGAGCTCGTAGATGTCCTTGCGGTCCGCATCGCGCACGACGGGCACGAGCAGTCCGCTCGGCGTGTCCGCCGCGAAGCCCAGATGAAAGTACTTCTTGAAGACGAGGTTCTCCCCGCTCGGATCGAGCGAGGCGTTGACCTGGGGAAACTGCTGCAGCGCCCTCACACAGGCGCGCAGGATGAAGGCGAGCGGTGTGAGCTTGATGCCGCGCGCGGTCGCCTTGTCCTTCAGGCCCGTGCGCAGCTGCTCGAGCTCGGTGATGTCGGCCTCGTCGAACTGCGTGACGTGCGGCAGGTTCACCCAGCTCGCATGCAGCCGGGAGCCCGAGATGCGCTGGATGCGTGTGCGCGGCTTCACCTCGGTCGGACCGAACTGTGAGAAATCGACGCTTGGGACCGCCGGCCAGCGCACCTGCGCGCCCGCGGCACCGGCGCGCGCCCCGCCCGGCACACCCTGCGGCGCGCCGCCCGTGAGCACCCCCTTGACGAAGGTCTTCACGTCCTCCTGCGTGATGCGATCCTTGAAGCCCGTACCGCTGACTGCCGCGAGGTCCACGCCCAGCTCGCGCGCGAGCTTGCGGACCGAAGGACTGGCGTGGGCGAGCGAGAAGCCCTTCTCATCGAGCGGCTGGCGCTCGGGCGCGCGGTGGGCAGCCGGCTCGGCTGCGGCTGCGGCTGCGGCCGGGGCGGCGG
>JBOHZR010000224.1:0-5040 GCA_050738595.1 Steroidobacteraceae bacterium
GCCCTGAGCCGCTCGATCTCGGCGCGCGCCACCGCAAGGCCCGCCTCCCGCGCCGTGCGCTCGATCTGCACGGCGCGCGCCGCCTCCGCCGGGTCCGGCTCGCGACGCGCTGCACCGACGATCGGGCCTTCGACTCGAGGCAGTGACCAGCGCTCGGCCGCCGCTGCAGCGGCGATGGCGCGCAGACGGCTCGCCTCAGACATATTCCTCGCCTTGGCCGGCGAGCGCGATCGTGCCCGCCTCCGCGAGCTTGCGCGCCGACGCGAGAATCTCCTTCTGCGCCGCCTCGACTTCGGAGAGTCGCACCGGTCCCTTCGCCTCGAGATCATCGCGCAGCATCTCGGCGGCGCGCTGCGACATGTTCTTGAAGATCTTCTGCTTGAGAGTGTCGTCAGTGCCTTTGAGCGCGATCAGCAGCTTGTCGCTCGGGACGTTGCGCAGCAGCTCCTGCATGCTGCGGTCGTCGAGGTCGATCAGATTGTCGAAGACGAACACGAGGTCCTGGATGCGTGAGGCGAGCGCCTGATCGGCCGCCGTGATCTGCTCCATGATCGCGGACTCCTGGCTCGGATCGAGGTTGTTCACGATGTTCGCCGCGGCCTTGGCGCCGCCGAGAACGGAGGTTTTGCCCGCGGCCTTGCCGGCGAATTGCTTCTCCATCACGTCGTCGAGCTCGGAGAGCGCCGACGGCTGCACCCCGTCGAGCGAGGCGACGCGCATGACGACCTCCGCGCGCAGGGCTGCGGGGAGGTGCTGGAGGACCTCCGCGGAATGATCCGGGTCGAGATACGCGAGCACGATCGCGATGATCTGCGGGTGCTCGTGCCTGATCAGCTCGGCGACCGCCCGCGCGTCCATCCACTTGAGCGCCTCCAGGCCCTTGCTCGAGCGGCCGATGTTGATCCGCTCGATGACATTGGCCGCCTTGTCCTCGCCGAGCGCATCGACGAGCACCTTGCGCAGGAATTCATCCACGCCCACCCCGACCGAGGTCTGGCTCTCGACGACCGTGGAGAAGTCCGTGAGGATCGCGCTCACCTCCTCGCGCGAGACGTACTTCAGGTGTGCCATGGCGGCCCCGACGCGCTGCACGTCTTTCGCGCCCATGTGCTTCAGCACCTGCGCGGCCTCCTGCTCGCCGAGGGACAGGAGCAGGATCGCGGCGCGATCGGTGCCCGTGCGCTTCTCGCGCTTCTCGGTGCGCTCACTCATCGGCGGCTACCCATGTGCGCACCACCTGCGCCACACGCTTCGGGTCCTGATTCACGAGCGCGCGCGCGTTCGTGAGCTGCTGCTCGACGCGCTGTGGAGCGGGTTGTGCAGCGGCGGCCGGCGCAGCGGCCCCGCCGCTCGGGCCGGAGGGCGCATCCACGGCAGCGCGCGCAGCTGACGCGTTGAGCACGGCGCGCGCAGGTCCGATGAGCGTGCGCACCAGCGGGCGCAGCACCGCGAGCACGAGGACGAGGAGCACGATGAGCCCGGCTGCGAGTTTCGCGAGCTCCGCCACGAGGGGCCGCTCCCACAGCGGCACCCGCTCGAGCGGGGCATCGGCGGGCTGCGGATCGCTCTGGAACGAAGAGTTGAAGACGTTCACGCTGTCGCCGCGCTTCGCGTCAAAACCGACGGCATCCTTGACGAGCTGCGTGATGTGGTCGAGCTCGGCCTGCGAGAGCGGGCGCTCGTGCGGCTTGCCGTCCTTGTCAACGGTGCGCACGTTGTCGAGCAGCACGGCGACGGTGAGCCGTTTGATGTTGCCCGCCGGCTGGCGCGTATAGGCGAGCGTGCGGTCGATCTCGTAGTTGCGCGTGCTTTGTTTCGAGACGCTCTCGGGCGAGGACTGCGCCGCGGTGGCATCGACAGCCGGGGGCGTGGCGCCCGGCCGGCGCGAGCCGCCGGCAGCACCGGCAGCACCGGCAGCGGCGCCGGATGCTGCGGCAGCACCCGTGCCATTTGCGGAAGCCGCGCGCTGCACGGGCGGTGGCTGCGCAACGCCCGCCGGAGGCGGTTGATTCGAGAGCGCCCCGGGTACTCCGCCCGCCGCGGAGCCGTCGCGCGTCGTCTGCTCGGACTGCTGCTCGCTGCGGACGATCTGGCTGCCTGGCTGGTATTGCTCGCGAGCCTCCTCGGTCACGGCAGTATCGAGGTCGGCCACGACCTGCGCGCGCACGCGGCCCGCGCCGACGAGCGGCGCAAGGAGCGCCTGGATGCGCTGCGCGTAATCGTCTTCGATCTGGCGAACCACCTCGAAACGCGCATCGCGCAGCGCGAGATCGTCCGTGCCCTGGGGCGCGGAGAGCAGCCGGCCCTGCTGATCCACGACCGTCACCTGGCCCGCGTCGAGGTTCGGCACGCTCGAGGCGACGAGATTGACGATGGCCTGCACCTGCTCCTGCGAGAGCACGCGCCCGGGCTTCAACTGTACGAACACCGAAGCGCTCGCCGCACGGCGGTCGCGCACGAACGCGGAGTCGGCGGACGCGGCGATGTGCACTCGCGCCCCATCGATGGGCCGCAGGCTGGCAATCGTGTGGGCGAGCTCGACCTCCAGAGCATGCTGGTAGCGCGCGTTCTCGATGAACTGGCTGACGCCGAGCCCCGGGTCTTTGCTCAACATCGCGAAGCCGCCGTCGCCCTCCGGGAGTCCCTGACCGGCGAGCTTCAGCCGCGCATCGTTCACACGCTCGCTCGGCACCTCGATCGCGTTGCCGCCGGGCGTGAGCTGGTAGGGGATTCCCGCGGCATCTAAGGCCTGTGTGACCTGTGCCTGATCCTCCGTACCGAGGTTCGCGTAAAGCAGGCTATAGCTCGGTCCGCGTGACCAGAGCACGACACTCACGCCCGCGGCGACCGCGGCCGCGATGCCGACGAGCAGCAGCAGGGGCTTCAGCCCCGCGGCCCATCGCGGATAGACGGTTGTGACCGCGGCGTTCATGCGCGGGATTCAATCATCGCAGAGGGGTTGAGCAGTCGCACGGGCGCAGCCTACATTTGCATGTTCATGATGTCCTGGTACACGCTCACCAGGCGGTTGCGCACTTCGACGAGCGCCCGGAACGACACCGACGCCTTCTGCATCTCGATCATCACTTGCGGCAGATCGACGCCCGGGGTCCCGCGCTCGAATTTCGTGGCGAGGTCGTTCGCTGTTTGCTGGGACTCGCTCACCTGATCGATGCCACGCTTGAGCAGCGCTCCGAAGACCGATCCGCTCGGTCCCGCGGCGTCTGCGCCGCCCGCGCCCGCCGCCGCGCCCACACCGGCGAGGCCGGCAGGGGAGCCGGGGCCGCGCAGGCCTGCGGCCGGGGCCTGCACCTGCTGAGAGAGCGCGCGGATCTGAGCGAGCACCTGACTGATCTGCATGTCGCTCATACCTGCCCCTCGGCGCTCACGTCGAATCCAGCGGCGCGCAGGCGCGCGAGCTTGTAGCGCAGCGTTCGCGCGCTGATGCCGAGGCGCTCGGCCGCTTCGCGCCGGCTGCCGCTGCCGGCTTTGAGTGCATCGCGAATCAGATCGCGCTCGATCACATCGAGCGACTCGGCGAGCGACGCGGGGCGCGACCCGCTCGTGAGCGCGTCTCGCTCAGCAGGGGGCGGCGTGTCGCCGAGCGCATCGCCGGTGAGCTCGAACTGGATGTGCTCCGGACCGATGACCGGCCCGTTCACGAGAATGAGCGCGCGCTGCAGCAGGTTATCGAGCTCGCGCACGTTCCCCGGCCACGGATACGTGAGCAGCAGATGCGCGGCATCGGCCGAGAGAGCCGGGACGCGGCTGCCCGGTGGGCAGCGCCGAGCGAGCAGCTGCATCGCGATGGGCAGGATGTCGTCGCGGCGCGCGCGCAGCGGCGCGATCGCGAGCGGGAAGACGTTGAGCCGGTAATAGAGGTCCTCGCGGAAGCGGCCGGCGGCGACGTCCTCGCGCAGGCGGCGGTTCGTCGTCGCGAGTACGCGGACATCGAGGGGCAGAGGACCTCGTCCTCCGAGGCGCTCGACTTCGCGCTCCTGCAGCACGCGCAGAAGCTTCGCCTGCAGAGCGAGCGGCATCTCGGTGATCTCATCGAGCAGTACAGTGCCCCGGTCGGCCTGCTCGAACTTGCCGGCGTGCGCCGCGACCGCGCCCGTGAAGGCGCCACGCTCATAGCCGAAGAGCACCGCCTCGAGCATGCTCTCCGGAATCGCCGCGCAGTTGACGGCGATGAACGGCGCGCGCACCCGCGCGGACTGACGGTGAATGAAGCGCGCCAGCACCTCCTTGCCAGTGCCCGATTCTCCAACGATCAGGACGGTGCAGTCCGTGCCGGCGACGCGGCGCGCAAGATCGGCGAGGCGGCGCGAGCTCGCCGCGCATGTGGCGGGATCGACCTCGTCGCGAACGCGCGGGGCGGGCGGCTCCGCGCGCGTGTACTCGCCGTCTGCACTCATTCAAAGATCCCGTCTCGAAGGCTGATCGGGATCGGTGCAAGAGCCGTGCCGAGGGGCAGATGGGGCGAAAAAGCGTGACGTGGCTCACGCGGGGCGGCACGTTCGTGCCGCTCGCCGTCAATCTTCCGTCGTGATCTCCTCGCCAGTCATCTCGAGCTTGCGCATCTTCTCGACGAGTGTCGTGCGCCTCAAGCCGAGCAGGCGCGCAGCGTGTGCCACGGTGCCGCTCGCGCGCTCGAGCGCCTGCTCGATGAGGCGGCGCTCGATGGCGGTGAGATGCGCGCGCAGGTCGATACCCTCGGCGGGCAGGACGGTCGGGTCGAGGTGTGGCGGGTGACTTCCTGCGTCGCCGCCGGCGCTCGCGCTGCAGAGCGAGCGATCGGGCGCTGCACCGCAGTGCAGGCGCTCCGCGGCCCACTCGGCCTCATCGGGCGATGAGGCCGCGATGAGCGCCTGGGCTTCCGCGAGGCTCATCGCCTCGTTCGCAGAGGGCTCGAGGTCGGCAGTCCAGTCGGCGGGGCGATATTTGGCCGGCAGATCCGCAACGCGCGCGACGCGGCCGGCGCACACGATCGAGAGCCGTTCGATGAGATTCGCGAGCTCGCGCACGTTGCCGGGCCAG
>JBOHZR010000225.1:0-13179 GCA_050738595.1 Steroidobacteraceae bacterium
CGCTAGCGCTCCTCGGGCGTGAGCGTTCACTCGCCCGGCTGGACGCGGCGCTTGCCGGAACCCAGGCCAGCCAAGCTTGACAAGGCCGGGGCGGCTGCGTAGGTTGCCGCGGCTTTCGCGTGGGGCCATAGCTCAGCTGGGAGAGCGCTTGCATGGCATGCAAGAGGTCGGCGGTTCGATCCCGCCTGGCTCCACCAAAAAACCAGTGCCGCTCCGGTCTCTGTCGCGCCGAAGTCACCGAAATCACGTTGTTTTGCCCCGGGCCTGCTCACGCCCGAGGACTGCCAGCCGCGCAGAAGCTCTCGTCAGGTCTTCTTCGCGTAGGAGGCGCACCAGCCCTTGATGCTCACGTCCTTGCCCATGAAGATCTGGCAGGGTCCCCAGGCCTGGCCGGCCTTGCCCTGAAAGAAGCGGCAGGTGTCGCATCCCTGTCCCGGCATGTACGTCGGGAACTTCGCCTTATCCACGGTCCGTGCGTTCTCGGTGTAACCGAGTGCCTTGGCGAGTGGCTCGTTCGGGGAGACGCGCTGGACCGCAGCCGCCTGAGCTCCCGAGTGCCGGGAACCCGCTCCGAGCGTCCAAAGCGCGGCGGTACCGGCTCCGGTGAGACTCAAGAGGACGAAGCGGCGCCGCGAGGGATTCGGTCGATACTCTTCGGACAAGGTCATGACTCCTCATTGACTATACAGTGCACCCGCGACAGGGCGTGCCTGGCGGCCGCGGCTGCGGTGCGCGGCGTCGCAACCGCGCGGGTGCGTAACGCCGAGGCCGCCCCGGAATCCGCGCTTGCGGTATGTGCCCGCAACTGCGCATTCGCGTTTACGCACGTGCGGTGCTCGTGCGCTGTTGGCGCCACGGCGCGTTTCGCGCGGGCTCAGGGAAGCTCGCGGGCAAGCTCGAGCTGCAGGCGGTCGATGAGGTTATCATAAAGCCCCTCCGTCCTTCGAATGCGCACCGCCCTAGCGCCGACCGCCTTCCGGATGCGGCCCGCATCGTGCGGGATGCCTCGAGCATCGTGCGCAGCACGTTCGCATGCGCTCGCCAATGCCGCGACAAGCCTTCGCTTTGGGCAAAGCGCGAGCTTCTCGACGCGAGCGAAACGGCGAGCGGCAGTCGCTCTCAAACGAGACAACGCACCGTCGGGCTCCTCCCTTGAAGCGCCAAGCGGTGCTGTTCAGGCCGTACTGAGCGCATTGAACGCGACAGCGCAGCACTCGAACGAGAGGGTGCGCTTTCCTGCCTTTCCCGGTATTTCCTGCATTTCGTGCGTTCAGTGCCGTGCGCGCGCCTCGCGCGCGATGTCGTCGGCGAGCCTGCCGAGCAGCCGGCTCATCGCTGCCGCTTCATCTTCGAAGCTCCGCGCGCTCGCAGATTCGTCGTACCGGAACTCGCGGACGAGCTGAGGGGAGCTCTGTCCGGGCACGAGCAACGACCAGCTCCCCTGAAGCATGACGCCGCCGCTCGCATCGCTCTCGAACTGCAGCAGATCGACGACCACGGATCGGGTCCCCGCGGGTGCGGGTCCGAGGGGCAGCACGACCTCATCCGGCGGCAGCCGTGTCACGAGGTCCTGCGTGAGCACCTGCTGCACCATCTCGTCGAACGGGGCGCCCCAGCGATGCTCGCCACTGATCTCGAGCCGCTCTGCAGCTCCGAGTCGGACGATCTCGCGCCGATCGAGAGAAGGCGGGATGTGGACTGCGGCGACGCGCAGCGGCGCCGCGCGAGAGCGGGCGGAGTCCGACTGCGATGTTGGGCTTTGAGCCGGAACTGCTGCCAGCGAATAGAACTGGGTCGGCGGACTCGATGCGCAGCCTGCGAGGCCGATGAAGGCGGCCAGAGCGCAGAGTACGGGGAAGTTCGTGGTTTGTGTCATAGGCGACTCGCGGCTCATGTTCGACTCACTTACGGCCTCTGATGAGCGCCTCGGGATGCTGATCCAGGTAATCCGCAAGCGAGCGGATCGAGCGCGCCGCATCCGAGAGCTCGCGCAGCGCCTGCTGCACGCTCGTGCCCGGCGCCGCGACGCTGCTGCTCATGATGCCGCGCGCGCTGGCGGCCGTCGCGTCGATGTCGGTGGCGGTTCGCCGCAGGCTCGCGACCGTCTCGCGAACGCTCGCCAGGGTCGGAGCGACCTGCGGACCGGCGGC
The DNA here is from genome assembly GCA_050738595.1 of Steroidobacteraceae bacterium. Classification (GTDB taxonomy): domain Bacteria; phylum Pseudomonadota; class Gammaproteobacteria; order Steroidobacterales; family Steroidobacteraceae; genus JASHUC01. The sequence continues at coordinate 2,151 of JBOHZR010000225.1, forward strand.
GCGCAGAGTCTGGTCGAGCTGCGCGAGCGCATGGTCGAGATGGTGGATGCTGTCATCGAGCTGTGGCGAGTCGGCGAGCGTCTTCACGCGCTCGGTAATCGCGCGCACGTTACCGGCGATCTGATCCAGCGGGACGCGGCCGAGCTTCTGCGTGAACGCGCTGAGGCCGCCGCCGCTCACCGTCGGGATGCGCGGATAGCGCCCCGAGAAGTCGAGGCCGACGAGGGCCTCGCCGGCCGCACCGCTCGCGCGGGCCGCACCGGCTGCACCGCCGGCCGCACCGCCGGTCTTGCCGGTCGCGTCGGGCGCCATTTCGAGCGCTACCTGAGGAGCGCCGATGATCGGGGGGGTTTGAGAGACGGCGGCGCGTAGGCCATGGCGGACGAGCGCATCGAGTGTCGAGTTCATGAGCTTCGTCCAATTCTCCCCGGCATGTGCCACGCCCTCGATGTGGAAGCGCGTCGGATCGAGCATCAGGGCGACGCGCGTCTCCAGCCCGCCGGTCTTCGGATCGGTCGCGAGCTCGGCGCTCGAGACCCGGCCCACTTCGAAGCCGCCGAGCATCACCGGCGAGCCGGCGCGGATGTCGCCGCGCGCGCCGCCGAAGATCGCTGAGTAGGGTATCGCGACCGCGAGTCGCTCGGGAGGCTTGCCCTCGATGCCGGTGAAGCGATCGGCCGGCGGACCGCGGCCCGGCACGAGCGTGATGCTCGGTCCGGCGACGAGCGCCCGCAGGGATTCGGGATCGGTGAAGCTCGGATGCACGCCGAGCAGATAGAAGCGCGTGCCCGCAGTGACGTACGGGCGCATGTCGCCGTCCATGTCGAGGTGCGCGAGCACGTGGTGCCCGTCGGGGGCGAGGGAGAGGTCGGTGACGGTGCCGACTTCGAGCCCATGGTAGAGCACCTTCGTGCTGTTCGCGGCCATACCCGTCGCATCGTCGAACACGACGGTGACGCCGACTCCGCGGCTGCTCAGCGCGCGCAGCATCAGCCACACGACGATGGCAATCGCGGCGAGCGGGATCGACCAGATCCAGCCGGGCCACCACGTCTTGCGCCGGCCCGCCGCCGTGCGGCGCCGGCGCGTGACGCGCGGCTCCTCGTCGGTCATTTCGCTCCCCCGGGGGCGGGGAGCCCGCCCGGATCGGGGAGCCCGCCCGGCGCGGGGCGCTTCACCGGCCGTGTGCGCCTGCGCCGCATCGCAGCCCGAGACGGACGCGCGGCATCCCACATGAGGCGCGGGTCGAACGCGCGCGACGCGAACATCGTGATCACGACCACGAGGATGAAGGCAGGCGCGCCGAGCGCGGCCTGCGTGCTCAGGAGCTGGCCGAACTGCAGCAGCGGTAGGAATACGGCGATGGTGAACACATCCGTGTTCGACCAGCGCCCGATCTCGTCGATCAGCCGATAGAGCCGTGTCTTGAACCTGAGCCGCCGCCGCGACCGCATGCGAATGGAGATGAGGAACCAGGCGAGCCCGACGAGCTTCACGAATGGGATCGCGATGCTCGTACAGAAGATCAGAATGCCGAGCGGCCACAGGCCCGCTTGATAGAGCTCGCGGATACCATCGACGATGCGGTGCGGGACGAGCTCGCCGAGCTGCAGATCGGTGCTCATCGGATAGACATTGGCCGGCGCGAAGAGCGCGAGCCCCGCGATGATGAGCCCGAGCGTACGCACGATGGAATCGGGTTTGCGGGCGTACAGCCGCGCCCGGCAGCGCGGGCAGCGCGAGCCTTCCGCGGCGAGCGGCATGACGAGATCGCAGGCCGTGCACGAGAGCACGGGCTCGTGCGGGCCGATCGGGGGTTGCTCGACCTCGATCGCGCGCCAGACCGAGCGCTTGTCGAGTGTGGCGCGCGAGAGCATCGAGAGGAATGCGGCGGCGACGAAGCAGAAGCCGCCCCAGCCGAAGGTCACCGGTAGATTCGCTTCGATTCGGCTGTAGCCGACCGCGAGGCCGATCAGGAACACGTCCGGCATGCTCCAGGGGTCGAGCTCGAGCGCCCAGCGGTAGGCGGTGCCGAGCCAGCGGGGGAGCTGCGGCAGCACGGGGTGCTGGGCGCGGACGAGCAGCACGACCGCGAGGGCCGTCGACAGCAGAGCGTAGCGCACGAAAGGCAGGATGACCGCGAAGGCCGCGACCAACACCGCCATGATGACCCACTGATGGTCCCAGAGCACGACCACACCCGAGCCGAGCTGGCTCACGTGCGTCTGGCCGAGCAGGGAGACGCTGAGCAGCGGCAGCAGATTCGCCGGGAAGAGCAGGATCAGCGTCGCGGACGCGCACGCGAACGCGGCGGCGATGCTGCGTCCGCTCGTGCGCTCGAAGGTGTTGCGGCAGACCGGGCAGTACGCGGTCACGCCGATCGGAATCGGCTCGAAGTCCTGCACCGTGCCGCACTGCGGGCACGCGAGGATCATGTTCCGCGGCGATCGGCCATCCCCTTCGGCCGGCCGGCGGCCGAAGGGGCGCCGCTGGGTAGGGGTCTCGTCAACCACTCGGTTGGATGCATCCTCTGGGGGCCTGCTGAGGCCAATGCTGGGCCTCACCGGTGGTTCCATGCAAGATGCGCGACGCGGGCCTCGAGCTCAACAGGGCGGGCCGGCGCCGAGATCGTTATGCTACTCGCCCACGGTAGCCCCCATGGCGAATCACGTCCGAGACCTTCCGCAGCTGTCGCTGTCGCTCGTTACGCGGCTGCGATTGCTGCTGTTCGGGCATGAGGACCTGGCCGGGATCGTCTTCTGGGCTGCGCTCACGGGATTCCTCGGAGCGCTAGCCTACGCCGCCTTCCGCGAGGGCACGCACCTGCTCGAGCGGGCGTTCACGGGACAGAACGAGACGAGCATCGTCAATGCCGCCATCGAGCTCGTCTGGTGGCACCGCATGACGGTTCCGATTCTCGGCGGCTTCCTTGCCGGGCTCATCTTGTACGGGGCCGGCCGGGTACTCACCGTGCCCAAAGCGGTCGACTACATGGAGGCGGTGCTCGTGGGGGACGGGCGCATCCCCTTCCGCTCGACGCTGCTCACGGCGCTTTCCTCGCTCTGCTCGATCGCCTCCGGCGGCTCGCTCGGCCGCGAAGGTCCGGTGGTGCAGCTCACCGCCATGGTCGGATCGAAGGTCGGCGCGCTCGCGCGCGCCTCGATCCCGCGCCTTCGCCTGATGGTCGCGTGCGGCGCCGCGGCCGGCATCGCCGCCGTCTACAACGCGCCGATCTCAGGCGCGCTGTTCGTCTCCGAGATCGTGCTCGGCAACACGGCGATGGAGAGCTTCGGGCCGCTCGTCGTCGCCTCGGTCACGGCGAATGTGACCGCGCACCGCTTCCTCGCGTACGGCCCGCTCTTCCATGTGCCGCAGCTGCAGTTCATCTCGAACATCGAGCTCATCTTCTTCATCATCCTCGGGGTGATCTGCGGGCACCTCGCCCCGCCGTTCCTGAACCTCATCGACTTCGCGAAATCGCGATTCGTGAAGCTGCGCTGGCCGCCCTACTGGCAGCTCGGCCTCGGAGGCGTGTGTGTCGGGGCGATATCGATTTTCGTACCGCAGGTCTGGGGCAACGGCTACAGCGTGATCGGCGACATTCTCGATGGGACGACCACTCGCGGCCGGCTCGCCGAGGTGCTCTTTGCGAAGGCGGCGGCGACCGCGGCGACCGTCGGATCGGGAGCGGTCGGTGGCATCTTCACGCCGACCCTCTTCGTGGGCTGCGCGCTCGGCGCGCTCGTGGGGGAGGGGGTGCACTGGCTGCTGCCCTCGATCACCTCGGGTCCCGCGGTCTACGCGCTCATCGGCATGGGCGGCTTCCTCGCCGCAACGACGCATGCGCCGCTCACCTCGATCCTGATGGTGTTCGAGATGACGGGCGATTACGACATCGTCCTGCCGCTCATGCTCGCTTGCGTGACCGCGCACTACACGGCGAAGGTCTACCGCCACGGCGAGTCGGTCTATCACGGCTCGCTCGTTCGTGCCGCCGCCGCGGCTGCGCCGGATGACTGGCGGCTGCGCACGGTCGAGCCGCTCGTGAAGCCGCCCGCAGCCCAGATGCCCCGCACGTCGACGGTCGGAGAGCTGCTGGCACAGTTGCCGAAGCGGCCGCTCGAGCGCGTCTACGTCGTCGACGGCGATCAGCTCATCTCGTGGCTCGACCCGCGGCGCGTGCTCGATCAGGTGCAGAAGGGCCACATCGACGGAACGGCCTCCGTCGAGCAGGTCGCCCATCCGGTGAGCTTCGCTCTATCGCCGGACATGGCGCTCGGCACGGCACTCGATGGGTTCCTGCGCGAGCAGGCGACCGTGCTCCCCGTGACGCTCGGGCCGTGGCGCAATTCGCTCGTCGGAGAAGTCTCCCGCCGCGACGTGCTGCTCGCCATTCAAGACCGATTGACTTTCCCCAAGTGATCGAACGCCTGACACGGAGCGTGCTGGCCGATCGGCTACTTGGAGAATTCCTGTCGGAGTTGGCGAGCAGCGCTCGCGAGGGAGCGAAGTTTTCCGAAGGCGACTTCGCGCGGCAGGTACTTCATGCCGCAGTCCGGGGCGAGGATGACGTGCTCGGGCGCGAGATAGCGCAGTGCCCGACGCACGCGCTCGGCGACCGTCTCGGGCGTCTCCACGCGCGGGTCGGAGAGATCGAGCGCGCCGACCATGATTTGCTTGCCGGCGAGTCCCTCGAGCACTGAACAGTCGAGATTCGACTGAGCGGTCTCGATGGAGATCTGCCGGCAGCTGCATCCTGCGAGCTCGGGCAGAAAGGAGTACCCCGTGGGGCGCTCGTGGATGATCGCGGCGTAGCCGAAGCAGATGTGGACCGCCGTCGTGCCCGTCACGCCCTCGAGCGCCCGATTGACCGCCGCGAGCCCGAACTCGCGCGCCTTCTGCGGGCGCGCCTGCATGTACGGCTCGTCGATCTGCACGACGTCGGCGCCGGCGGCGAAGAGGTCGCGGATCTCGGCATTCACCGCCGCGGCGTAGTCCATCGCCGCCTCCGCTTCGCTCGGATAGAAGTCATTCTGCGCCTGCTGCGTCATGGTGAAGGGGCCGGGGACGGTCATCTTCACCGGGCGGCTCGTGTGGCGCTTCAGAAACTTGAGGTCTTCCACCTGCACGGGGCGCGTGCGCCGAATGCGCCCGACGATGCGGGGCACAGGGTTGGGATGTCCCGAGCGGTCGAGCGCCGTGCCCGGGTTGTCGATGTCGATGCCTTCGAGCGCCGTCGCAAAGTGATTGGAGTAGCTCTCGCGGCGGCACTCCCCGTCGGTCACGATATCGATGCCTGCCTCCTCCTGAGCGCCGATCGCGAGCAGCGTCGCATCGTTCTGCGCCTCGGCGAGGAACGGCTCGGGGATGCGCCACAGATCGCGCACGCGTACCCGCGGCGGAAAGCGGCCCGAGAGCTTCGGGCGGTCGATCAGCCAGTCCGGCTGGGGGTAGCTGCCGACGAGGGTGGTGGGAAAAAGCATCGATGTCCTCCTCAACTCGGATTCTCGAGACTGAACGCGGCGTTCTCGTCATCGTACGCGAAAGCCTCGGCGTAGCGGCCCCAGCTGATGATCGTGCGCAGCGTCTGCTCGGCCTGCTCCTCGTTCATGTGATCCTCGAGCTCGTCGAGGAAGCGGCTCTTGCGGGCGCCGTGGCTCCGGCGCTCATCGAGCACGCGGCGGATGTGGGCGCCGAGCGGAACATACGAGAGGAGCTGCCGCGAGAAGATGCGCTTGCGCTCATCGAGCGCAGCGCCGGCGAATGCCAGGCCCGCCTCGGTGAGCTTGATGTCGCCCCCCGCGACCTCGGCGAAGCGCATCATCTGCGCGGCCTCGGCGATCGGGAACAGATCGTCGATCTCCATCTGCAGGTCCGAGGCGAGTTTGGGCAGGTCGGCCGTGCCGTTGAAGGGCGCGGCAGCGACCGTTTCGATGAGGCCGGAGAGAAGATTGGACCCGACGCGCGGCAGCACGGTACCGATGCCGAGACCCGGGAATCGATCGCGCGCATGCGAATCGGCGGGCCGCGCGGTCATCTCCACGTAGATCCGCTCCACCAGAGCGCGAAACGTCGGATCGAGGCGGCTGCGCGGCTGCGGCAGGGTCACAGGAATTTCCGTGAGAATCCGCCCGGGATTGCTCGCGAACACGAGGATGCGGTCGCACATGAGCACGGCCTCCTCGATGTTGTGCGTGACGAGCACGACGCCCTTGATCGGCATGCGCCCTTCGGTCCAGAGGTCGAGGAAGTCCGTGCGCAGCGTCTCGGCGGTGAGCACATCGAGTGCGGAGAAGGGCTCGTCCATCAGCAGGATGTTCGGATGCACCACGAGTGCGCGCGCAAACCCGACTCGCTGGCGCATACCGCCCGAGAGCTCGCGCGGGTAGGCGGACTCGAAGCCGTCGAGGCCGATGAGGTCGATCGCGGCGAGCGAGCGGCGTCTGATCTCCGGCCGCGGCATGCGGAGCGCTTCGAGCCCGAGCGCCACGTTCTCGTATACGGTGAGCCAGGGGAAGATCGCGAAGCTCTGGAACACCATCGCGATGCCGCGCGCGGGGCCTGCGATCGGCTGGCCGAGGTAGGTGAGCTCTCCGCCGCTCGGCTCGGAGAGTCCGGCGATCAGGCGCAGCAGCGTCGATTTGCCCGAACCCGAGCGGCCGAGGAGCCCGACGATCTCCCCCTCGGCCACCTCGAGATTCACGCCCTTCAGCACGACGTGCAGGCCCTCGCCGTCGGGCTTGCGGAACGCCTTGCTCACGTCGTCGACTTTCAGCAGCGGGACGGCATTCATCGGGGGCGGTGATTCATCGGGGGCGGTGATTCATCGGCGGAGGTCGTTGATCGGGCAGGTGCGGCAGTCAACCGAGGCGGAACCGGCGCTCGGCGTAATAATACAGCGGTCGCCAAAAGAGCCGATTGATCACGACGACGAACAGGCTCATGGTGACGATGCCGAGCACGATGCGGTGGAAGTCGCCCGCTGCGGTCGCATCGGCGATGTAGGCGCCGATGCCGTGGGCGCGCAGCTGCTCGTGGCCCCAGGTGGCGACTTCGGCGACGATCGCGGCGTTCCAGGAGCCGCCCGAGGCGGTGATCGCTCCGGTGACGTAATACGGAAGCACCGCGGGGATCGCGACGCGCATCCACCAGAGCCAGCCGCCGACGTTGAAGTTCTCCGCGGCGTAGCGCAGCTCTCCGGGCATCGCCGAGGCGCCCGCGATGACATTGAAGAGGATGTACCACTGCGTGCCGAGAATCATGAGCGGACTCAGCCATACGTCGGGGTTGAGGCGCCACGTGACGATGATGTAGAGGGCGAGCGGAAAGAGCAGGTTGGCCGGGAATGCGGCGAAGAATTGCGCAATCGGCTGAACGATCGCGACCACCCGAGGCCGCAAGCCCACCCACACGCCGATCGGCACCCATACGAGACTCGCGATTGCGATCAGCACGAAGACTCTGAGTGCGGTGAGCAGCGCGTACTCGAATACCTGCAGCGCCTCGGCGCCGCTCGTGTGCTCGATGAGCGTGCGGAAGATGTGCCACAGCCCGAGCGCGGCGGCGGCGCCGATCGCCGCCACCCAGAAGTGATCCGCATCGATTGCGCGCAGCGCGCGGGTCCAGCGCCCAGTGCGTGCGCCGGCGGAGCCGCGTGCGCTGGCGGAGCCTCGCAGGCGGTCGCGCTCGGAGATCGGCTCGGCGGGTGAGCGGCGTATCCGCGGGCCGATCGGCATGGCCCAGCTCGTCCAGCGCACCGCGGCGTAAAACCCATCGGTGACGGCCGAGAGCAGCCGCGAGCGCTGCATGACGGTGAGCGCCCAGGAGCGCGGAGGCCGGTTGCTCGGCTCCTGCTCGTAGCGGAGCTGGTCGACCCAGGCGACGAGCGGCCGGAACATCAGCTGGTCGTAGGCGAGAATGACGATCGCCATCGCCGCGATCGCCCAGCCGATCGCGCCGAGATTGCGCTGCTCGATGGCGAGTGCGATGTAGGAGCCGACCCCCGGCAGCGCGATCGAGGTGTGGCCGACGGAGATCGCCTCGGAGGCGACGACGAAGAACCATCCGCCCGACATCGACATCATCGTGTTCCAGATGAGGCCGGGCAGGGAGAAGGGCACCTCGACCTGCCAGAATTTCATCCAGGGAGACAGATGAAAGGAGTCGGCCGCCTCGATGAGCTCGGTGGGCACGGTGCGCAGCGATTGATAGAAGCTGAACGCCATGTTCCACGCCTGGCTCGTGAAGATCGCGAAGATCGCCGCGAGCTCGGCGCCGAGCACGCGGCCCGGCACCAGGGACATGAAGAACACGACGGTGATCGAAATGAAGCCGAGGATCGGCACCGACTGCAGGATGTCGAGGATCGGCACGAGGAGCTTGCCGGCGCGCGAGCTCTTCGCCGCCCACGTGGCATAGGTGAAGGTGAAGATGAGCGAGAGGGCGAGCGCCGCGAACATCCGGAGCGTCGTGCGCGCCGCGTACATCGGCAGGTTGCGCGGGTCGAGCGAGAGCGGGCTCGCCTTCAGTCTGGAAAGCGGCTCGAGCAGACCGCGGCTCGCTTCGCCGAGGAAGACGAGGAGCACCACGACGAGCACGATCGCCACGGCGTCCCAGCGCGTCACGATCTCGCGGGCGAATCCGAACGGGTCGATCCGCGGCGTCGCTTTTACATATTCTTCGTCATCCATGTGTCATGGTTCACAGTGATCATGGGGACTTACCCCGCCGCGAGCATCAGAGCTATAATATGTAGTGCTGCAGGGAAGGGCAGCTCTACCAACAACAAGGTCCGGCCGATGAAAAAGAATACTGTTGCACTGGCCGTCTATCGCTCCGTCAAGGCCGCCAACGATGACGGGTCGTATCGAGCTCCGGTGTCTGCCACCTCAGGACTTCCGCGCATCCCGCTCGCGGGGCGCAGCGGCTGGGATCCGTTCGAGGTCTGGCGGACGCGCATTCACGTCGTCGTCGTCGCTCGCGGGGCGGGAAGCAAGCGCTGATCGGGCGACCGGCCCGAGCGAGCTCATGCGCCCTCCACTCGGCTCGCGCGCCAGGTGAAGCGCGCCGTCGCGAGATAGTTCCAGAGCGTGCCGACGACGATGCCCGCGGCGGCAGATACTGCCCACTCGGTCCGCTGCGCGAAAGCGTAGGAGGCGATGCCGATATTGGCGAGCGCGCCGAGGCTGCACACGACGTAGAAGCTCGCGAGGCCGCGCAGCGCCCCAAAGCCGTGCAGCCGCCGGTCGCGGTAGGTCAGCAGATTGTTGAGAAAGAAGTTCGAGGTCATCGCGGCCAGAGCGGCCGCGGCCTGCGCGAGGGGGAAGCGGACCGCCAGAGCGAGATAGAGCGTGCTCAGCACCGCGAAGTGTACGGCGACGCCGCTGCCGCCGACGAGCGCAAAGGAGATGAGCCGCGGGGGCACGAGGCGCCCGAAGCGCTTGTCGGCGAGCAGCATCAGGAACTCCCACATGACGAGGGAGTCGAGCTTGCTCTCCCCGCGGCGGCGCTCGCGAAAGACGTAGGGGATCTCGGCATGTTTGAGAGGGCGGCCCGCCGAGGCGATGAGATCGAGAAGGATCTTGTACCCGTAGCCCGAGAGGCGCCTCGCGCTCTCGCGCAGCAAGCTGCTCCGCATGACGAAGAAGCCGCTCATGGGATCGCTCAGGTCCTGCGGCGTGAGCCCGCTTGCGAGCCGCGTCGCGACGCGGCTCATCCATTTGCGCCGTCCCGCCCATGCGCCGGTCCCTCCGCCCTCGGTATAGCGGCTGCCGATTGCGAGATCGAGCTCGTGCGCGCGCATTTTGCCGATCATGGCCGGAAGTATGGACTCATCATGTTGCAGATCGCCGTCCATGACCGCGATGAGCGATGCGGAGGAGCTGAGCGCCCCCTCGACCACGGCGCTCGAGAGTCCGCGGCGGCCGATGCGCTGGATGCAGCGTACGCGCCGGTCGCGCTGCGCGAGCCGACGCGCGATCTCCGCGGTGCCGTCCGGGGAATCATCGTCGACGATGATCAGCTCCCAGTCCTCGCCTTCGAGCGTGCGCGCGAGGCGCGCATGCAGCTCCTCGACGTTCTCCGCCTCGGAGAACGTGGGGACGACGACGGAGACTTCAGGCATTCGCGGGAACTGCGGCCGGGGCGGGGTTGGCGGGCTCGCCGAGCAGGCCGCGACCGCGCAGGACCTCGCGCATCGTTCCGAAGCGGAACTCGGCGAGCAGGCGGCGCAGGCGTGGCTCGCAGCGATCGAGGTTCGTGTAGTGTCGGAAGCGCGAAAACCACCGAACGTGCACGCGCGGCTGACCGGGATCGATCTCCCAGGGATGCAGGTAGAACGTGAAGGGCCGTCCGTGCGTGCAGTTGATCTGGCTGAGACCCCTGAGCGTCATCCGGTACGGCAGCAGCCGGAAATAGCCGCCCCCCGAGACCGGCACCTTCAGACCGAGGAACGTAGCGGCCGACATCGGGAATTCAGCCAGGGTGCGTCCGGAGGGCGCCGCGATCGGGCCCGGCTCCGGTGATGCGCCCGGAATGCCGTACCGGTCGTGCCGGATCGGGAAGATCGAGGAATCGTAGCGAAATCCCAGATCGATCAGGGCATCGAGCGCCCAGAGCGAGCGCTGCGTGATCGAGAAGCTCGCGGCGCGGTAGCCGATCACGGCCGCTCCGATGAGGTCCTCGAGCACGCGCTTCGAGCGCGCGGTTTCCTCGCGGAACTCCCCCGGGGACTGGGTATAGATCAGCTGATGGGAGAAGCCGTGGCTTGCGATCTCGTGGCCTGCGGCCGCGATCCGCTTGACGAGCGCGGGATGGCGCTCGGCGATCCAGCCGAGCACGAAGAACGTGCCCCGGATGCTGCGTTCGGCGAGCAGATCGAGGAGCACCTGCGTGTTGCGCTCGACGCGTGATTCGCGGCGCGGCCAGGAGTCGCGCGGGATCGCCGGCGCGAGCGCGGCGACCTGGAAATAGTCTTCCACGTCGACCGAGAAGGCGTTGAGGATCGAGGAGCGCACGGGGCGAACTATAG
>JBOHZR010000226.1:0-71015 GCA_050738595.1 Steroidobacteraceae bacterium
CCGGGCGAAGCCAAGAACACCTACGGCACCGGGTGCTTCCTCCTCGTGAATACCGGCGAGCGCGCGGTGCCTTCGAATGCGGGGCTCGTCACGACCGTTGCGTATCGGCTCGGCGATGAGCGCCCGCGCTACGCGCTCGAGGGCTCGATCGCCGTGACCGGCGCGCTCGTGCAATGGCTGCGCGACAATCTGCGCGTGATCGAACGCAGCGCCGACATCGAGCCGCTCGCTCGGGAGGTGGACGACAACGGCGGCGTCTACTTCGTGCCGGCGTTCTCGGGACTCTACGCCCCGCACTGGAGGGCGGACGCCCGCGGCGTCATCGCCGGACTGACGGCGTATGCGCATCGCGGCCACCTCGCCCGAGCGGTGCTCGAGGCCACGGCCTATCAGACCCGAGACGTGCTTGCGGCGATGGAGCAGGACTGCGGCATGCGCTTCGAGGAACTGCGGGCAGATGGCGGCATGGTCGTGAACGAGCTGCTGATGCAGTTCCAGGCGGACATCCTCGATGCGCAGGTCGTGCGCCCGCGGATCACCGAGACCACGGCGCTCGGCGCGGCATACGCCGCAGGACTTGCGTGCGGGTACTGGAAAGACTGCGACGAGTTGAGAGCGAACCTCGAGATCGTGCGGCGCTGGACTCCGGCCATGAGCGCAGAGCGCCGCGAGCAGCTCTACCGCTCCTGGCAGAAGGCGCTCACTCGCTCCTTCGACTGGGCCTGAGCCGTGGTGCGTGTGCCGGGGCTCGAGAGTGTGCGCGCGAGCCAAATAGTTCGACCCCGAGGGAATTCTCGGGCGAGCCGGAGCGTCTAAAGAGTGATGTCCCGCGCGCAAACGGCGGGACAGCGGGTTCCCATTGCAGGTCTCTGCAGGAGGCTACGACATGACTCCGAAACTCAACCCAACCGCCAAATTCGGGACGATCAGCGCGGCCGCCGTCGCAGCGATGGCAGCTGCTGCGCTCGCTTGCCCCGGGGTCGCTCGCGCCGACAACTCTCCCCGCGTGACACCCTCTTCCGTAACGATTGTTCCAGCCGGCGAGACAGGCACGTTCAAGCTCACCGCTGTCACCCGAAGCGCGATCGTCAGCGCCATCGCAGGACGGCAGCTGCAGATCTGCAACAAGACGGGCAGCACCAGTGCTCTGGATGAAGCCTCGGCCATGCCGCCCTTCATACCCTCCGGCTCCTCGACGCTGGAGGTCAGCTACAATGGGAGAACCGCGCAGGTCATGCCCGGTGAGTGCTACCGAACGAACGCCGAGCGTGTACGCATCACGACCAGGGAGCCGCTCGGTCTCAACGGTCACCTGCAAGGCACGGTCGCGTGGGTTGCGCCCGCTCGGCCCGTGGGCTGACGATCAGCCGGTCAGCATGCCCTCGTAGCTGCTGCCGAGAACCGCGGTCGGCGCTTCCCCCGAGCGAAGCGCCTCGGCCATTCGCGTCTCGCGGGCCGCGATGGCCTCCGCGGCTTCGAGGACTCGATCGATGTGCGCCGCCGCGATGAACGCCACGCCGCTGCGATCGGCGATGACGAAGTCCTCCGGCCCGACCGCGTGTCCCCACGGTTCGATGGGCACGTTCGTCCCGAGCTCGACCACGCGGCCGCGCGCAGTGCGCGCCGTGAGCGCGCGCGCGAAGATCGGGAATCCCTGTGCGTGCGCCTCATCGATGTCGCGCACGGGCCCGTCCGCGATCACGCCGGCCACGCCTTTCAGCCGGGCGGCAAGCGTGAGCAGTCCGCCCCAGCAGCCGGCATCGATGCCCGAGCGCTGCTCGATGACGATGATGTGATCGGCGCTCGCCGCTTCGATCGCGGCCGTCCCGAGATGGCGCGGCCGCCCGGGCGGTGCAGTGCCCGACCCGACCCGGAGCGTGACGACTGCGCCGGCAACGCGCCCGTCGCCGGACTGCTGCGGTACGTGCGGTTCGATACCCGCGAGTTGCAGGCGATCGAGCGCATCGCTCACCGCGCACGCATCGAGCGCGCGCAACCGCTTGACACGCTCGGCGCGGAGACTCTCCGCATTGCTCACACGCCGCTCACACGCCGCTCACCCGAGCGCGCTCTTGAACAGCGCGAGCCCCGCGCTCCAGGCCCACTCCGCCTGTTCGTGGTCGTACACGCGCGAGTCGGGCGGACACCAGCCGTGCTTCGTTCCGACGCACACCTCGACCACGGCGGGTAGCCCCGCCTTCGAGAAGGCCGCGCTCAGCACGTCCTTCGCCTCCGGCTGCTGCTTATCGTCGCTCTCGGCGATGGCAATCAGAAACGGCGCCTTGATGCGCGGGATCAGCAGATGGGGACTATCGGGCCGCTTCGTCACCAGGCTCGCCCCGTGGAAGGTGGCTCCCGCGCCGACCTGGTCGGGAAAAGCCGCGGCCGTGCGGAACACGAACGGGCCGCCCATGCAATAGCCGGTCGTGCCCGTCTTGCGGTGCGGGTCGACCGCGGGCTGCTGCCCGAGCCATGGGATGAAAGCGCGCGCGTCGGTGAGCGTCGTCTCAGCCGTCAGCGAATTCATCAGCGAGAGGAGTGATGAGCGCGTCGCCGGATCACTGAAATCCGGGTGCGGCGGTGCGGTCGGCGCCTTCTTCGTGCGGTAGAACGGATTGATGGTGAGCACCGAATAGCCGGAAGCGGCGAGGCGCCGGCCCATCTGCTTGAACGTCGGGCGGAACCCGAAGATATCCGGCCAGACGAGCACACCGGGATGCCGCCCCTTCGCGGGATGGGCGAAATACGCATCGCAGGTCCCATCGGGCGTCCGGATCTCGACATCCGAGCCTTTCACCTCTGCCGCTTCCGCCTCGAGCGGCAGGAGCGAGGCGAGCCCCGCACCGACCCCCAAGGCACCGAACTGCCGGCGTGTGAGCGCTCCGGCGTCCGATCCGCACGTAATCATGTCATCGAATGCATCGTTGTCGCACATGGCTGCCCTCCCCCTTGCCCTGAGCCCTCATCATGCCGCACGGCTCCGGCAGCCGCAAAACCTCGGCTGCGGGCATCCCAAGCATCCCGCGCCTTGGGACCGCCCGGCGCGCCGCTCCTCGCCGACCGCGCGCTGTTGCCGGTCCTCACGGTCGCGCGGCAGCGAAGCCGATCCGGCGGCGGTCCGCCTCGGCGAGCGCGACCTCCTCCGCCTGCGCCTCCTGCGTCTCCTCGGCGCGCAGCGCCGCCGTCGCGGGGCGGTCCACCGTCGCGGTATCGAGCTGTCCCGATTGTTTGCGCCAGAGCTCGGCGTAGAGCCCGGCCTGCCGCAGCAGCGCCTCGTGCGTGCCGTCCGCGACGATGTGCCCGCGATCGAGCACGATCAGCCGGTCCATGTCCATGACCGTGCTCAGCCGATGCGCGATGGCGATCACGGTCTTGCCCGCCATCGCCTCGCGCATCGCCTTCTGGATCATCTGCTCACTGTGGCTGTCGAGGGCGCTCGTCGCTTCATCGAGCAGCAGGATCGGCGCGTTGCGCAGGATCGCGCGGGCGATCGCGATCCTCTGGCGCTGGCCGCCCGAGAGCTTGATACCGCGCTCGCCGACGAGCGTGTCGTAGCCGTGCTCGAGCTCGACGATGAACTCGTGCGCATGAGCGCGCTGGGCCGCTGCGATCACATCCTCTTGCGAGGCGCCCGGCCGGCCGTAACGGATGTTCTCGAGGAGGCTGCGATGAAACAGGCTCGTATCCTGCGGAATGAGGCCGAGCGCCGCGCGCAGGCTCTCCTGCGTCACCGCCCGGATGTCCTGTGCGTCGATGCGGATCGCGCCCGCGGTCACATCGTGCAGGCGCATGAGAAGCGCCATGAGCGTCGTCTTGCCCGCCCCGCTCGGGCCCACGAGCCCCACGCGCTGGCCGGCGGGTATCGAGAGCTCCAAATCGTGCACGATGTTGCGCGCGCCGCGTCCGCGGCCGGCCGGCTCGTAGGCGAATGCGATGCGATCGAAGTGGATCGCGCCCTGCTTCACGAGGAGCACTCCCGCGCCGGGGCGGTCCTTCACGGTCGCGGGCACGATCAGCGTCTCGATGCTCTCCCTCGCGGAGCCGAGCTGATCGTAGAAATCCGGAATGCGCTGGCCGAGGTTGTAGGCGGTTTGAAGCAGCAAGCCGGTTTGGGTCGTGACCATCAGGAAGTCCCCTGCGCTCATCGCCCCGTGCACCCAAGCGAAGAGTGCGCCGCCCACAAAGCCGAGCCACATCAGGATGTCCAGCACGTACTGCGAGCACCGCAGGCGCACCACGGCGCGATAGAGGGCCATGCGCCGCTCGCGCTCTTCGCCCGTGTAGCGCTCGAGCTCCTGATCCTCGATCCCCTGGTTCGCGAAGCAAAACACGTTGCGGATATTCGTGATGACATCGACGATGCGGCCGGTGACCGCTGCACGCGCCTCGTTGTTCGCGGCCGCGCGCTGCGCGCACTCTCGCCCGAGCAACAGGCTCCCGGTGAAGTACACGACGATGCCCGCGGCCGCCGCGCCGCAAAAGAGCGCACTCGCGACATAGAAATAAGCCGCGACGAACACGAAGAACATCGTGCTCGGCAGGAAGTCGAACACCATCATGTCGAACAGTGTGAGCACCTGGTCCGGAAGCAGCACGGCGCGGTGCGCGATCTTGCCGGAGAGGGTGCTCTCGAAATACGCAGGCGACAGTCGCTGCGCGTGCGCGAAGACCTCCTGCTTGATGCGCACGAGCATCGGCGAGCGGGTGCGGTACGAGCAGAACCACATCGCCCCATCGAGCGCGAAGCGGGCGGCGACGAGCCCCGCGAACAGCAGAAACGGACCGCGCAGCGCGCGGCTGACCTCGAGCGCCGGCCCGTGGTGCGCGAGGACGGTGTCGGTCAAGCGCTTGATGGCATAGGGGATCGAGGCGACCACCGCACGCCCGAGCACCGGGAACAGCGTGAGCCCCAAGCATCCCCAGAGGAACTGGCGGTAGAAGTGCAGCGAGAAGCGCAGCAGCCGATTGGGAAGGGCAGGAGCGTTCATGTGAGGCGGCGGGTGGGCGGCGCGATCAGGGCGAGCGCGACCGCGCCTGCGGCGCAGAGCGCCGCGACGGCGAGGAATACGGGTTCGTAGCTTCCATGCCGGTCGTACCAGTAACCTGCGACGACGGGCGCCACCGCCCCGAGCGTTGATTGAATCGCGGACGCCGCGGCAAACACCGCCGGATAGGCGCGTGGCCCGTAGTAGTTGGCGAGGAGCGTGACGAGGCAGACCATCGCGCCGCTTCCCGCCGCCCCGAGTGCCGCGGCCGCTGCGAACATCAGTGCATCACTGCGCGCCGCGAGCAGCGCGATCATGCCGATCGCGTCGAGCCCCGAGCACCAGGCCCACAGCCAGCGTGGATCGATGCGATCGCCGAGCGCCCCGACGGCGAGGCTCGCGGCAAGACCAAACAGTACGGAGAACGAGAGCGCGAACGCGGCCATTTCCGCGGAGTGCCCGAGGTCCTCGAGATGCGTGATTCCCTGCGCGAGGAACAGCGTGAGCGCTGCGCTGAATCCGAGCGCCGCAGCCATGAGCAGCCAGAGCGTCGGGGAGCGCAGCGCCTCGAGCGGCGACCAGTCCTCGCTCGTGATGTGTACCCGCGGGCGCTCGCGTTGAGATCGTGACGCTCCTCCGAGCGGCTCCCGTTTGCCCCCCGGCTGCTGACTCTCCGGGTGCTGGCCGTCCGGCCACTGGCCGACCGCCTCGGGAGTTTCCTGGACGGCAAGCCAGGAAATCACGCACGCCAGCATGCCGAGCGCGGCGACGACCCACCACCCGGCACGCCAGCCGATGCGGACGTGGGCAACGAGCCGGTCGAGGAGCGGCGCCGCGACGAAGCCGCCGATCCCGCCGCCCGTGAGCAGTACGGCGAGCGCGAACGAACGGCGCTTCACGAACCAGCGCGTCACGCTCGCCTGGGCTGGAACCGGTCCGCCGATCGCGTCCGAGGTGCCGACGACGGCGCCTGCAACGAGCACGATCGCCCATGGCGAGGTGATCACCGTGGCCATCAGCGCGGCCCCCACGGCGAGCAGCAGGTTGCCGGCGAGCAGGGTCGCGCGGATGCCGAAACGCTGGACGAGCCATGCGGCAAGCGGCGCCGGGATCCCCGTCATGCTCATGTAAACCGCATACGTGAGGCCGAGCAGCGTGCGATCCAGATGCAGCGCCGTGGCCATGTAGGGATCGAGCACGCTCAACCCGTACATCGGGAAGGCGAGATTGATGAACAGGATCACCCAGAGCGCGGCGAGCAGCCTCCAGCCGTGGAACGGCGCGGGCGCGGTGCTCGACAGCTCGGCGTTGCTCACCAGTTCGGCCGCATCCGGTAAGGGACCTTGGTGAGGACCACCTCGATCTGAGCGATCTGTCGCCGCTTGATCTTGAAGAGCTCCGCGCATTGCCAGGTGAACGGCTGCTTCACGCCGATCGGCACCCTGCGTCCGTCCGTCAGCCGCACCTCGTGGACCGTCCCGGCGTGGTCGAGGAAAGGCAAGCTGAACACGACCCCGGTCTGCTCGTCGATGAGCGGGATGCGCCGGTCGCGTACCGCCGTGACAAAATTGAAATACCCGAGGCTCAACTGCTCCCCCGGGCCAAGTGCGTAGAGCGGCGACTCGCCCGGTTTGTCGAGCGAGGCGTTCCCGGTCGCGAGCACGCCGTTGTCGAACCGGCGGCAGCCGGGCGCGAACGCCGGCAGGCGCGTGCCATCGTTGCGCTCGAGAGCCGAGAAGTACGCGTTCGCGATGCCCTCGAGCTCGGCGCGGCTCGCCCGTTCCGCGAGCGC
Organism: Steroidobacteraceae bacterium; assembly: GCA_050738595.1. Classification (GTDB taxonomy): domain Bacteria; phylum Pseudomonadota; class Gammaproteobacteria; order Steroidobacterales; family Steroidobacteraceae; genus JASHUC01. The sequence goes on from JBOHZR010000226.1 coordinate 6,778, forward strand.
GAGCGGCTCCTCCCAGAGCGGGTCCGGGGCGCCCATCGCCTCGAGCGCTTCGGTGCCGCCGCGATAGAAGAGGATTTCCTCGCGCGCGACGATCATCTCGGCTTCCGCGAGTCCCCTGCTCGCGAGCTTCAGGCGCAGCGCCAGGATCACGGGTTTGTCGTTCTCGCGCACGACACCGACGAAGCCCGCCTGCCCGGCAGCTGCATCGAGCACGTAATGGCGATAGCGGCCGAGCGCGTTGGCTGTACCCCAGAGCCCATCGCCGAGCTCGAGCGCCTGCCCATTCTCGGTCAGCCGGAAACCCCCGGTGACGTTGAGCTCGCGCGGCGCGCGCCTCGCGAGCGCCTCGAGATACGTGTCAAGCGCCGCGCGCAACTCCGACCGTCGCACTCGAGGCTCGCTCACCCGGGGTCCTCCGCTTCGCGCACGATGGCAGCGGCATCTCAGCGTCGATTCGCGGCATGATAGCCGCTTCGCGAGGAGGTGCCGACATGCGAATCGACCGTTCCGCTGCGCTCTTGTGCCTCGCGGGCCTTGCCTGCTTCGCGCTCTGCCTCCCGGCAGGCGCCGCCCCGCAGAGCACCGGCTCGCGCTCCGCGGCGCGCGGCGTCGCGGCACTTCACGCCCTGTTTGATCGCGAGTGGCAGCGCGAGGAGCGCGAAGACCCCGTCGATGCCTCGCTCCGCGGCGATCGCACCTACGATGACCGCTGGCCGGATCGCAGTCTCACCGCGATCGACGCCTCCCACCAGGCGGACCTCGCGGCCCTCGCGGCGCTCGCGCGCATCGACCGCGCTGCTCTGCCGGCAGCCGAGCAGCTCAACGATGACCTCTTTCAGTGGAACTACCGCGACCGCGTCGCCTCCTGGGGCTTTCACGAATACCTCTTCCCTCTCAACCAGCTCGACGGCATCCAGACCTCCGGGGACCTCACGCAATCGCTGCGCTTCGCAACGCTTCACGACTACGAGGACTGGCTCGGGCGCCTCGAGCGCTTCGGCGTCTACATGGATCAGACGCTCGCCCTGCTCGAGGAGGGCGTGAAGGAGCACCGCACGCTGCCGCGGGTCATCGTGGAGCGCATCGTGCCGCAGATCGACGCGAACATCGTCTCGGACCCGGAGCAGAGCACGTTCTACGCGCCGTTGCGCAAGCTTCCCGCCTCGATCGACTCCGCGACCGCACGGCAGCTGCAGGCCCGGGCGCGCGCGGCGGTCTCCTCGGTCGTCATCCCGGCCTTCCGCCGCATGCAGCGCTTCTTCGCTGCGACCTATCTGCCGCACGCGCGCGCGGCGCTCGCAGTGACGACGCTCCCCGACGGCAAGGCCTACTACGCGTATCTGGTCCATCACTTCACCACGACCTCGATGAGCCCGGCCGAGGTCCATGCGCTCGGCGTCGAGCGGATGAAGCAGCTCCACGATCAGATGCTCGCCGCCGTCAAGGACGCCGGTTTTCACGGAACACTCAAGGAGTTCCTGCACTACCTGCGCACCGACCCCCGCTTCCACTACGACGACCCCGCGCGGCTGCTCGAGGCCTACAAGGCCGAGGCGAAGACGATCGATCCGCTCCTCGTGAAGGAGTTTGGACATCTGCCGCGCATTCCCTGGGGCGTGAGACCGATTCCGGCCGATCAGGCGCCGAATACCTACCCGGCGTACTCCGACGAGCCTGCGGCCGACGGCAGCCGTGCCGCGTACATGTCCGTCAATCTGTACAAGCCCGAGACGCGGCCGATCTACGAGATTCCGGTGCTCACCTGTCACGAGGGGCGGCCAGGACATGCCCTGCAACTCTCGCTCGCCGTGGAGATGCGTGATCTGCCTGCCTTCCGCCGCTTCACCTATTACAACGCCTACGGCGAGGGCTGGGCGCTCTACACCGAGACACTGTGCGGGGAGATGGGCCTGTACGATAACCCGTACAAGCGCTTCGGCGCGCTGTCCTACCAGATGTGGCGCGCCGTGCGCCTGGTCGTCGACACCGGCATCCACGAATACGGCATGACGCGCGCCCAGGCCGTCGCGCTGCTCAAGGAGAACACCGCCCTCACCGATCAGAACATCGGCACCGAAGTGGACCGCTATATCGCCTGGCCGGGCCAGGCGCTCTCGTACATGGTCGGGGAGATCGAGATTCAGCGCTTGCGGGCCGAGGCCGAGCACCGGCTCGGCAGCCGCTTCGATATCAGGCAGTTCCACGATGTCATTCTCGGGAGCGGATCGCTTCCCCTCGCTGTGCTCGCACAGCAGGTCGAGGGGTGGATCGCGCAGACCGAAAGCGCCCCGCCGCCGCCACCTTGAGCGGCGCGGGGCTCGGGCCTCAGTCCGGCACGTACGCCTGCAGCAGACTGCGATACGCGTAGTAGATGAAATTCGACGGATCGCCGAGCTCGCCCTCGTACGCCTTCAACGGGCGCGCCTTCACGGCATCAGAGGGACCATAGCCGCCGTTGAAGTACACGAACATCTGCTTGAACAGCTTCTCGTAGATGTCGCGATATCTCACGATATCCGCGCCGGTGAGGAGCTTCCCGCTCGCAGGCACGATGCGCGTATCGGGCTTGGCGAGCGTCGCGAGCTTCTCGTACGCGCGTACCAGTCCGCCCAGCCAGCCGCCGTTGTGGATATCGAGAACCGGCCAGCGGTTGCCCTCGACTGGACCGCCGGCCACGAGCAAATTGTGCTCGGGGAAGTGAACGTACAGGTCGCCGTCAGTGTGCGCGGCCGGCAGGTAGTCGTAATCGATGTGCTGCCCTGCGAACTTCAGAGAGCCGGAGGTGCGCGTGGTCTTCGTGGCGCGCGCCTTGACAGGCAGCGGCCCATAGGTGCCCTGGAAGCAGGTCGACCACGCCTTGCTGCCCTCGTACAGCCGTGTCACCTCGTGCGAGATGATGAGCCCGCCGCTGCCGCCCACGGCGTCGTTCGAGCCTGTCTGTTCCGGATGCCAGTGAGTGTTGATCAGCGTGGCGACGCGACGCGTGCCCGTCGCCCGCTCCATCGCATCGAGCAGCGCCTTGGAGTGCGCCGCGAGGCCTCCGTCGATCATCAGCGCACCTTCGGGGCCCGGTACTGCCACGACGTTGCAGCCGGCGCCTTGCAGGAGCGTGAGTCCGCCCATGTCCTTCGACGTGAGCGGTGTAGCGGTGATCGCCGTCCGGGCGCCGGCGCTCGCGGCGAGCGCATCGAGCGGCGCGAGGGCGCTTGCCAGGCATGCAGTGCCCAGCACGTTGACGCCACCGTTCACGAAACGACGGCGCGAGATCAAAGACATCGTCGAGCCCCTCCTGGCCTCGTGGCTCTTGGCGCCGCAGCGCCGCGGATGCGCATAGATGTGAACAGGTCCTAGTGTGCGCTCGCCACTTTTGCCACGGCCGGTGCCTCGGGCGGTGAGGTTCCGGGTGGATACATGGGTGGATACTTGGTGCTCGCGGCCTCGTAGCCATCGCTGGGCTCGAGCGGCCAGATCGTCGCCTCGTAACCGATCGGCGGGCCCACGGGCGGCCACTTCGGGATCTCGGCGAGCTGGACGGTGGCACCTTCACTGTGCAGCAGCTTGGCGAGGCGCAGATTCGGCGGCTTCGGCTGCTGCAAGAACGGCACATAGCCCCGCCCCATCGCGTAGTCGAGCGCGGTCAGGCCATCCATGTCCTTGGCATTGACGTTGATGCCCCAGGAGATCAGCAGCTTCACGGCGGCCGCGGAACCCGCGCGCACGGCGTAGTGCAGCGCCGTGCCGCCGCGGGTGCGCAGCAGATGGTGCTGGATGGCCATGACGTTGATGTCCGTGCCCGCATCGTGCAGCAGTTTGATCACCGCGATCGCCGTGCGCGGATTGCTGGCGCCGCCGCCCCCGAAGGCGCCGCGGCCGCCGAGCGCCGCCATGATCGGCGTCTGGTCGTCGGCCTGATATAGCTTCGGATCCGCGCCGCGAGCCAGCAATTCCTTGACCAGCCGGACATCATCCGTCGCGGCTGCCGCAAACAAAGGTGTCGAGCCGCGGGCGACTCCCCCCACCCCGAAGCCACGAAAGCCACCGCTCGACTTGGGACGATAGAAGAGCTGCATGTTGGGGTTGGCGCCCCGATCGAGCAGCAGGGTGAAGACCTGTCGGCCGGTCGTCTTGTTGAGCGGATCGAGTGGACCCGCGGCGCGGCTGCCGGTCGCATTCACATTGGCTTCGATCGTCGCGAACAGCGGCCCTCGTCCATAGATGTCCCACTGATTCACGTCGCAGCCGGCCTGGATGAGCCGCGCGGCAATGTCCCAGTTGTCGTTCATGATGGCGAACGTCACGGGCGCAACGCCGTCGGGGTCGGGCTTGTCGACGTCCACGTGATGCTTGAGCAGGACATTGACGCACGCGAGGCAATCCTCGCGCGCGGCGTACATGAGCGGCGTGAGTCCGCCCGTGTTGGTGCGCTTCGCGCGGCTCTCAGCCGTGACGTGCCGCTCCCAGTCGCGCCAGACCGACTGGGCGTTCACGTCAGCGCCATGGTCGATCAGGACCTCCATCATTTGCGGGTGCCGGCGTGCGCTCGCCCACATGAGCGCGGTCTGCCCGCCCCATTCCTCGCGCGCATCGATGGTGGCGCCGTGCCTCAAGAGCAGCTTCGCCGCCTTCACGTTGCCCGTGCGTGCCACGAGCATCAGCGCCGTCTGTCCCTCCGCGTTGGGCGAATCCGCGCTGGCGCCGGCCGCGAGCAGCAGCTTCAGAACGGTCGTATTGCCGACGGTCGCCGCCATCTGCATGGGGCTCGCGCCGTAGAGGTTCCCGGCGCTGACCTGGGCCCCGGCCTTCAGCAGCCGCTTCACCTCCGGGACGTCCCCGCGGTACACGGCCCACATGAGCGGCGTCGTGCCCTCGGGACCCCGCACGTTCGGGGCTGCGCCGCGCACGGACGGATCCCCGGCGACCACGCCCGCGCTCGACGCAGACCGCGTCTGCGATACCGCGCCAGGCGCCGATGTGGAAGCGTAGGCGCCTGACCCCGCGAGCGAGAGCCCGGCCGCCGCCACGACAGCGAGATGCCCGATCGTGAGCGACATAAGCTACACCTCCGAGAGCACTCCGGTGCTGATGCCCTGGGCGTCGCCGAGCTTCTCGATCGGCGCGCCGGCCCGCTGCGCCACCGTGATGAGGATGTTCGAGTGCGGCAGGTCGTTCGGATAGTGCAGGTGCTGGCCACCCTTGATCCCGCCGCCTCGCCCGACGATCACCTGGGGTATCGGGTGCTGGTTGTGCTGGTCGCTGTTCGCCATGTTGCTGCCGAAGAGGATGATGGAATTGTCGAGGACGGTGCCGTTGCCCTCCTTCATCGCCTTCAGGCTGTGCGCGAACTTGGCCATGCGCTCGGTGTGGTAGCGCTGAATGCGCAGCAGCTTCTCGAAGTTGTCCTCCCGCTCGCCGTGATGCGACAGCGGATGGAAGGACTCCGAGACCCGCACCATGCTGTAGACGCGCATCGTGGCCTCCCGGGCCAGCCGATACGTCGCGATGCGCGTCTGGTTGGTCCGGAACGCGAGTCCCATCATCTCGAACTGCACATCGAGAAGCTTCGTGAAGTCATCGGGCGCACCGAGCGGCGCGTTCGGAAGGTTGCCGAAGGAATTCGAGGCCACCGTGAGCTTCTGCACGTGGCGCTCGACCTCGCGTACCGACTCGAGATAGTCAGTGACGACGGCGCGGTCGCTCGCGTCGATCTGGCGGTTGAGGCGGGCCGTCGACTCCTGCGCATAATCGAGCAGGCTCCCCTCGGACGCGAGGATGTTGTGCCGCTCCTGGTTGGTGTCGCCCTCTCCGAACAGGCTGTAGAAGACCTTGCGCGGATTGCCTTCCATCGGCAGCGGCTGGGCGGGTGAGGCGTAGCACGTCGTGCCGCCGGGCTCGCCGCAGATCTCGAGGGACGTAAGCGGAGTCTGCTGGCCGATGTGCCGCACCGCGAGCTGATCGATCGTCGTGCCGGCACCCGTCTTGACGTTGTAGTTCTGCGGATGAACGCAGGAGAGCCACGTCTGCTCGACGATGCCGTGGGGGTTCGAGCTCTCCCCGCCCTTGTTGCGCAGTCCGGTGACGATGGTGACGTAATCCTTGAGCGGCTCGAGCGGCTTCAGGATCGGGCTGAACTTGAAATCCTTGCCCGTCCCCTCGGGCGTCCAGAACTTCTCAACCGCCCCATGCGGGAAGTAAACGAAGCCCAACCGCGGTTTGACCGCGGCGGCCGTCTTCGCAAACGCGGTGCCCGCCGGAATCATCGCATCGAGGAGAGGAAGGGCGATGGAGACGCCCGCACCCTTGAGAACGGTACGGCGCGACAGATGCTTCTTGGTGAGGAACACGGCTCAGTTACCTCCTGTCTGCAACGCGGGGGCGGCGAGCGAGGCGGTCTTCACGGCAGGGTGCGCCGGCTTGGCGGGCGGCGCACGCCTGCGGAAGGCATCGCTCGAAACGACCTGTAGAACGATGGACGAGAATCGATAGTTGTCGCGTGCCGCCTGGCGCGCGATCCGCCGCACGACGGGCATGTCGCGATAATCGACGGGGCGCCCGACCGCATAGGACATCAGCGCCGTCGTGAGGGACTCCGCGAACGCGAGCGGCTGCGCGGCCAACACGCCGCGCAGGTCATCCGGACCATGGATCAGCGTGCCGTCGTTCAGCGTGCTGGTCGAATCGATCGGCGTGTGAGTCTCCGGATCGTCCGCCTGATACTGCCCCACCGCATTGAAGTTCTGCAGCGCGAAGCCGAGCGGGTCCATGACGCCGTGGCACGCGTGGCAGTTGGGCGCAATGCTGTGCTGGAACACCCGCTCGCGCAGGGTCCGCGCCGGCTTGCCGCGGATATTCGTCGTCAGCGTCGGCACGTTCGGAGGCGGCGTGGGCGCAGGGGTGCCGAGAATCCGCTCGATGATCCAGGCGCCTCGCCGCACGGGCGAGGTGCGATCCGGCTCGGCGGTGAGCATCAGGACCGCGCCCTTGCCGAGGAGCCCGAAACGCTTCGAGTCGGTGAGCGTGACTCTGCGGAACTCGCCGCCCTTCACGTTCTCGATGCCGTAGAGCATCGCCAGCCGCTCGTTGAGGTAGGTGTAGTCGGCGGTGAGCAGCGCGGTGATCGGCTGATCCGAGCGCAGCACGCTGTCGACGAACAGTGACAGCTCTTTCTTGAACAGCGGGCGCGGGTCGAGCGGGCCGGTAGCCCAGGGGAAGAGCGCCCGGTCCGGAACGATCTCGTCCATCCCCGCAACGTTCAGCCACTGGAAAGCGAAGTCGTCCGTCAGAGATTTCGCTCTCGGGTCGGCCAGCATGCGCAGCACTTCACGCTTCAGGACATCGGGACGGCTCAGCTCGTTGCGCTCGGCGAGCTCGAGGAGCTCCTCATCCGGAATGCTGCTCCATATGAAGAAGGACAGACGCGAGGCCAGCGAGAGATCGCTCAAAGTTCCCGCGGGCACCGTGCCCGTGCGCACCAGCGGGGAGGGACTCTCCACCCGATACAGGAAGAAGGGGCTCGCGAGGATCGCGCTGATCGCATCGCGCACGCCAGCCTCGAAACCTCCGGCCTTGCGCCCGGCCTCGTAGAAGGCCATCAGCGGGTGCATATCCTGATCAGTCACGGGCCGGCGGAAGGCGAGCTCCGCGAGATGGGAGATGATGCGCTCGGCGCAGGGCGTCTCCTGCTCGGCCGAGGCCGGATGGCAGAGGAAGATCTTGCGCCGGCTCGCCGAATCGCTCATGCCCGTGACATCGAGCGGGCCTTTGATCTGGAAGGCATGCACCTTCTGCACGCGCTGCTGCCCGCCCTCGAGCTCCGTCCCGCGCGTGCGCTCGTCGCTCTCCGCGAAATCCCGGTGCAGGAACGTGATTGCAATCCGATGCGGGCCTTGGGTGGCATGGAAGCGGATGTTGCGGAACCGGTCGTTGATGCGCTCGACCGCCGTCTGCTGCTGCTGGTCGATCGCTCTGTCGTCCTGCTCGCCGCCGATGTAACCGCGGAAGAACTCCTTCCCATCGAGCAGCGCCACGACCGTGTTGCGGAACTCCATCAGCGGCACGTCGCGCCCGAGCGCCATATCGCCGATGGTCAGCGCGTAGTTGCCGTCCGCAGGGAAGATGTACACGGCGCTCATTCCGCCGCGGGTACCGAACGGCATGCCATCCCGGTACTCCTGCTCATCACCCTCGCCAGGATGGCCGAAGACCTGCAGCGAGATCTTCATGTCTGCGACTCTGCCGAAGGTGGTCGTCACCGACGGGGCCTTGGGATTGCCCACGGCATCCCCGGCGATCACCCGCGCCGCATTCACATATTGATCCATGAAGGCCGGCGACACCGTGAGGCTCGCCGCATCCGTGTCGTAGCCGTCCTTCGGGAAATCATCGACCGGCAGGAGCGCGGCTGGGTCCATGGTGAGCCCGAGCATGTCCCGCACGGCATTCGCGTACTGGCGGCGGTTCAAGCGACGCAGCGGCACCCGGCCCGGGTCCGGAGTCGTCGCGGCGCGATCCAGAGTGTTCTCGAGCCAGGAAATGATCCCGTTCACCACCACCGCGTTCGGATGTTTCTTGGCATTCGGCGGCGGCATGAATCCGCCACGAAGCTTACGGATGGCGTCTTCCCAGACCTTCGCATCGGCCGGGACCTGATTGGCGGTCATCGTGTCGAACGCCACACTGCCCGCCCAGTCGGTCGAGTTGTGGCACTCGGTGCAGTCCTTCTCGATGATCCCCCATTCCGCTTTCGCGGTCCCGCTCGGTTGCGCGCTGCCGCTCGGCTGCGTACTGTCGCTCGACTGCACGGCGCTGCTCGAGTGCGCCGCCGTGCTCGGCTGCGCTGCACTCGCCAGCGAGAGCGCACCAGCCGCGAGCGTGCACAACACAATGGCGCCGATCTGACCGCTGCGCATGCGTACCACCATGTCCCAGAGCCCTCCCACGTGCCGGTCCGGCGGACCGATCGAGGCGGAAATTCCCAGCGCCGAGCATACCGGCAATCCTCGCGCCTCGACAGGTGTAAAACACCAGTTATTCTCGGTACATCGGGAAAATACGTTGCTCGCGGAGGTGAGGGTGCCGGATGAGAGATGGCTCGCAAAACGGCTCCGCTTGGCGGTGCTGTTTTCGGCGGCAGCGGCCGTGACGGCATCAACTGCGGCACTGGCGTCATCAACAGCGGTAACGGCGGCATCAGCGGCGCTGGCGCCTTCGGCAGCCGTGGCGGCACCGGCAGCTCGACCGCCTCGCGCGGCGTCCGCTTCGTCTTCCGCATTGCAGCATGAATCCGTGGCCTCGTTCCAACCTGGGCCCGTGACCTACATCCCCTTACCCCACCCCTCGAGCGGCCCCACGACGATCGCGATCGCGCCCGATGGCCGGGTCTGGTTCACCGAGAGCCGCGGCAACCGCATCGGGCGCATGAACCCGGACGGCAGCGCTCTCGCCGAATTCGCGCTGCCGCATCCGCGGAGCTCGCCGCGGATCATCGCGCGCGGCGCCGACGGCAGCATGTGGTTCTCCGAGCACACCGGAAACCGCATCGGGCGCATCACACCCGCAGGCAGAATCTTCGAGTTCGAGATTCCGACGCCCGCGAGCGAGCCGCGCGCCATCGCGCTCGGTGCCGACGGCAATATTTGGTTCGGAATGTTCGCCGCCGGGAAAATCGGGCGCATCACGCCGGCCGGGAAGATCACCGAGTTTGCGGTACCGACTCCCCACAGCGGACCGCGCGCGCTCGCGGCCGGTCCGGACGGCAACATCTGGTTCTCGGAATATCGCACCAGCAAGATCGGCCGGATCACGCGCACGGGTCGGGTGACCGAGTTCGAGCTGCCGCGGCCGAACTGCGGCCCGGGCGACATCACCGCGGGCGCGGACGGTGCGATGTGGTTCGTCGAGCTGTCCGGCGGGATGGACGGTATCCACACGAACGGCAATCACGTCGGCCGGATCACGATGCAGGGATCAGTGAGCGAGTATCCGCTGCCCGAGCCGGGCCCCTCGCCGATCAACATCGCCGTCGGACCCGATCGCAACGTCTGGTACACACGCGGCGCCAAGCTCGGCCGGGTGACCCTTGAGGGCGCCATCAGAGAATTCCCGATCGGCGCCGGCGCACTCACCGTCGGCCTCTCGGCCGGAAGCGACCGCGAGCCCCCGACCCGGCTCGTAAAACGCCTCTGGTTCACCGATGCGCGCGGCAACCGGATCGGTTATCTCGCCTTTGAATTGCAGTAGAACAGGGCCGCCTGGCCACACTCGGCGCCGCGCGCGTCCGTGAGCTGCCACACGATCCCGTCCTCGATCCAGAAGCGCCGCCCGGACTTCGCGATGCGCAATCCGCGATAGCCTCTCACGAGCCCCTCGCGCCGCACCGCATCGAGCAGCCGCTGCCGCTCGGCGCGATCGGCAGGTCCCGCGGAGAGCCGCGATGGGAGCCCCACGATCTCGCTCCACGAGTACTCGAAGCAGGCCTGCGCCGCGAGGTTCGCATAGATGAAGCGCGGGTCCGCGCTCACATCATGCGCCAGCAGCGCAAAGGGCGCCTGCTCGTAGAGCCAGGCCGCTGCGTGGCCGGCAGGCGCGAGCGGCGCACCGGCGAGGCGCCGATAGCTCCCCGCGAGCAGGTCGTAGAGTGCAGAGTCCGCGTGCGGGGCCACGGTCCGATATCATAGGTGAGCCCAGGTCGACTCCATGTCCGATAGCACCAAACCCAAGGTCCTCACCGTCGAGCGGACGGAAGATCGCCTGCTCGCCTCGGATGTATTCGAATCGCGCAGCCGAACGCAAACACCGCGCAACGGCCGCGGTTTGATCCGGGAGCCGTCGCGCGAGATCCCCGTCTATCACGAGTGCGACGTGCTGGTCGTCGGAGGCGGACCCTCCGGGTGCGCTGCGGCCTATGCGGCCGCGAAAGTCGGGGCCGACGTCGTCCTGCTCGAGCGCTACAACCATCTCGGTGGACTCTCGACCGGCGGGCTCGTCATCTGGATCGACCGCATGACCGACTGGAGCGGGCAGCAGGTCATCCGCGGCTTCGCCGAGGAGATTCTCGGGCGGCTGCCGCCCGAGGCGAAGGCCGGTCCCGCTCCCGAGCACTGGGGCTCGCGCGATCGTGAGCTCGCGGCCTACTGGGCCTCGCGCACTTCGGCGTTTCACGGGATCGTCTCCTGGGCCCCCACGATCGATCCCGAGCGTCTCAAAGTCGCCTCGCAGGAGCTGCTGCTCGAAACCGGCGTGCGCCTCGTGCTGCATGCCTGGGCCGCGCAGCCGGTGGTCGAGGATGGGCGGGTCACCGCCGTCCTATTTGAAAGCAAGGCAGGCCGGCAGGCGCTGCGCGCGCGGATCGTGATCGATGCCACGGGCGACGGAGACGTGTTCGCCCGAGCCGGCGCGCAATTCGAGAGCGACATCGACGAGGGCGACGTTCATCACAGCATGAACACCGCCTTCGTGCTCGGGGGGGTCGACATGGACCGCTGGATCGAGTTCCGCACGACCGAGCGCGAGCAGTTCGCCGAGTTCATGCGCCTCGGGCGCGAGCGGCTCGGCTTCTTTCAGGCTCCCTATGTCTCCTGGCGCAAGGACATTGCGCTCTTTCTCGGCCCGCGCCAGTCGGGACTCTCCGCGCTCGACGTGGATGACATGACCGAAGTGGAGATCCGCTCTCATCGCTTCATGGCCGGGCATTGCGCGTTCTTCCGGCTGCACGCGCCGGGTTTCGGTGAGGCCTACATGCTCGCGAGCGCGAGCGAGCTCGGCGTCCGGCACACCCGGCGGCTCAAAGGTGTGGGGAAGGTGCAGCGCGCCGACTGGAGCTCCGGTCTCGTACGGCCGACCGAGATCGGGGTGAGCCCGTCGGTGTCGCCGAAGTTCCCGGTGATCTCCGTTCCCTACGAGGCCCTGGTCCCGGTGCGGCTGGAGGGACTGCTCGCCTGCGGACGCCACGTCTCGTGCGATGCGAATTCGCACGGCTTCCTGCGCGAGATTCCCCAGTGCTGGCTCACCGGTCAGGCAGCGGGCGCGGCCGCAGCCGTCGCCGTCGCCGCAGGCGTTCAGCCGCGCACCGTGAACATCCGCGACGTTCAGGCGGCGCTGCGCAAGCAAGGAGTCTTCATCCGCGAGCCCGAGGAGCCTGTCGGACTGACGCGCGCCGCGGCCGGCAGCTGAGCGCCGATCATCTGCTCGGCGTCGCGGCAGACTCGGGTGCCGCGGCATCGGCGCCCGGCGGGCCGCCCGCCCCGCGTGGACATTTGCCGCAGTGCCGGGCCGATACTATGCTACGGAGCTGCGCAAAAACCGGGCGCCGCACCGCGGCGTGCGGTCATCCGCCCCTGCGATGCTCGCGGAGCTGCCATGCGTGACTCACGACCCCTCGAGCTTCCAATCATCACTCGCCGCAAATTCATTCACGGCGCCGTAACAGTCGGTGCCGTGGGCGGTCTCGCTCTGAGCGTCGATCTGCCTGCGCAGGAGCGCGCGGGCTGGCGGGGCGGCGCGGCGCGCGCCCCGCGCGATCCTGCCGCCTTCCTTCAAATCGGCGAGGACGGCGTCATCACGATCATCTCGCCCGCGGTCGAGATGGGACAGGGCGGGCACACCTCCCTGCCGATGATCATCGTGGAGGAGCTCGGCGGACGCTGGGAGCAGGTGCGCGTCATGGATGCCGCCGCCGCGCCGATCTATGACAACCCGATGTTCGGCCAGCAATCGACCGTGGGAAGCTTCTCCGTGCGCGGCTGGTACACGGAGCTGCGCCGCATCGGCGCCGCCGCGCGGATGATGCTGGTTGCAGCCGCGGCGCGGCGCTGGCGCGTGCCGGAGCGCGAGTGCACGGCCGCCGACAGCGAGATCGTGCACGCCCGAAGCGGTCGGCGCTGCTCCTTCGGCAGTGTTGCGCGAGTGGCGGCGCGCATGCGCGTTCCGCAGCAGCCCGAGCTCAAACAGACCAGTGCGTTCCGGCTGATCGGCACCTCGCCGGAGCGAGTGGACATTCGCGACAAGGTCGACGGCAGCGCACGCTACGGCATCGACGTGGTGCTCCCCGACATGCTCTATGCCGCGATCCGGACCTGTCCGACGCTCGGGGGTCGTCTGAAGTCATTCGACGACAGCGACTGCCGGGGCGTCGCCGGCTTCGAGAAGGCCGTCCCGCTTCCCGACGGCGTCATCGTGGTCGCCCGGTCCTACTGGCAGGCGCGCAAAGCGCTCGAGCGGCTCCGTACCGACTTCGATCCCGGCCCGCTCGCCGCTCTCACGAGTGAGAAGGTCTCGGCCCGGCTCCGCGCAGGGTTCGATGAGCCCGGAACCGTGGCGCGCCACGACGGCGACGCCGAAGCCGCGCTCGCCCGCGCAGCGAAGCGGCTCGAAGCGGTGTACGAGGTCCCTTACCTTGCGCACGCCTGCATGGAGCCGATGAACTGCACGGCACGCGTCACGGACGAGGGCTGCGAAGTGTGGTGCGGCACGCAATCGCCCCAGGCCGCGCAGTCGGGCGCAGCCCAGGTGCTCGGCATCCCATCCTCGCGCGTGAAGGTGAACGTCCAGTATCTGGGCGGTGGATTCGGCCGGCGCGGGCAGGCCGACTTCGTGACGCAGGCGGTGACCGCCGCGAGGGCGACCGGCGGCAAGCCCGTCAAGCTCATCTGGTCTCGCGAGGAGGACATCCAGCACGACTGGTATCGTCCCGCAGCGGCCGTGCGCTTTCGCGGTGGTCTCGATGCGGCCGGCCGGCTCGTCGCGCTCGACTGCAAGGTCGTCACCGCATCCGCGCCGTCCTTCGGACGGCCCGGCGGCCCGCCCTTCTACACGGAGGGCATCTCGGATGCGACCTATCGAATCCCGAACTTCCGGGTGACCGGTGTCGATCAGAATCTCGGCGTGCGCTTCGGGTTCTGGCGATCGGTCAACGACTCGCACAATCCCTTCATGCTGGAAGGCTTCATCGACGAGCTCGCCCGCGCAGCGCAGCAGGACCCGTATCTGTTCCGCCGTGCCATGCTGCAGGATGATCGCCCGGCGGCACGCCGGCAGCTCGCGCTCACCGATCTGCTCGCCGCGAAGGCGGGCTGGCACGCGCGGCCGCCCGGGCACGCGTTCGGCATCGCATCGCTCGGCGCCTTCGGCAGTTTCGTGGGTGCAGTCGCCGAAGTCTCGCTCGAGGATCAGATCGTGACGCTGCACCGGGTCTTGCTGGGAATCGACTGCGGCCTCGCCGTCCACCCCGACAACATCGCCGCGCAGTGCGAGGGCGGGATGGTGTTCGGCCTCACGGCCGCGCTGCGCGGTGAGATCACGCTCGCGAACGGCGCGGTGACGCAAAGCAATTTCAACGACTATCCCATGCTGCAGCTCCTCGAGATGCCGCGGGTCGAGTGCTACATCGTCCCGAGCACCGCCGCGCCGGGCGGTGTCGGCGAGCCGTCAACCGCGACCATCGCCCCGGCGCTGGCGAATGCGATCTACGCCGCCTCGGACCTGCGGCTGCGCTCGCTCCCCCTGACTCGTCATCAGCTCGGCTTCCGAGCGATGCGGACCTGAGAAGGCAGACCCCGACATGCTCACGCTCACCGTCAACGGCGCGCGACACTCGATCGATGTGGAAGCGGACACGCCGCTCTTGTGGGTGCTGCGCGATGAGCTTCGACTCACGGGTACGAAATTCGGCTGCGGCGCGGGCCTTTGCGGCGCCTGCACGGTGCTGCTCGAGGGCAAGCCCGTGCGCAGCTGCCTCATTCCCGCGAGCGCGGTGCAAGGCCGATCGATCACGACGATCGAGGGCCTCTCGAAGGACAAGAGCCACCCGGTGCAGCGGGCCTGGATCGCGGAGAGCGTGCCGCAATGCGGCTACTGCCAGTCGGGAATGATCCTCGCTGCCGCGGCGCTCCTCGCGACGAACCCTCGACCGAGCGATGCGGACATCGACATGGCCATCACCAACATCTGTCGTTGCGGCACGTACAACCACGTGCGCCGCGCCATCCACCGAGCTGCGGAGAGCGAACCATGATTGCGCATACCAGCCTCGCCGTGAGCGACTACGGACGCTCCAAGGCCTTCTATGCCAAGGTCCTCGAGCCCCTCGGCTACAGCAACAACATGGAGTTCGGCGAGGCCGCCGGATTCAACGACGGCACGAACACCGATTTCTGGATCAGCCACCAGCGCTCCGTGGTGCCGACGCATGTCGCCTTCCAGGCGAAGTCGAGCGCCGAGGTCGAAGCCTTCCACCGGGCCGCGCTCGCCGCAGGGGCGAAGGACAACGGCGGGCCCGGCTACCGCGAGTACTGGCCCGGCTACTACGCCGCGTTCGCCTACGATCCCGACGGCCACAACATCGAGGCGGTCTGGTACGACTACAGTCGGGTGAAGTGACCGGCAGCCCGCGCCGGGCGACACGCCGCCGTGCCGACCGAACCGGGCTGTGCGCGGCTCGCACGCGGCCTGCGCGCACCGCGCGGCCTTCCGTCGAACGCGCGGTCAGCTCAAAGGCTCGCGACCGCCGGAATGATCTCGCGCCCGAAGGTCTGAAGCGGCGCGATCTCCTCCACGTTCGGAATGTTGAAGATCGCGTGGTCGACGCCGACGCCCGCGAGGTCCTTGCAGAGCGCGATCACCTCCTGCGCGCCCATCTTCCCACGGCGCATGTCGGCCGTGCCGAGCGTCGTCTTCTCGATCGATGCGTAGTCACGCCCGAGATCCCGGCAATGCTGCCTCAGGATCTCGAGCTTCGAGCGCACGATTGCGGGCGTTCCAAACAGGTTGCAGGCGTCGGCGTAGCGCGCGACGAGGCGCAAGGTCTTCTTCTCGCCGCTGCCTGCCACGAGCACCGGCGGGTGCGGCCGGCAAAGCGGCTGCGGGACGTTCAGCGTCTCAGCGAGATGATTGTGCTTGCCGTGATACGGGCCGTTCTCCGCCGACCACATCTGCTTGGCGATCTTGAGCGCCTCCTCGAGCAGCTCGAACCGCTCCGCGATCGGCGGGAAGGGCACACCGAGTCCCTTCGACTCCTGCTCATTCCACGCGGCGCCGATTGCGAAATAGGTTCGCCCACCCGAGAGCACATCGAGCGTCGTCGCGGTCTTGACGAGGATCCCGGGGTAGCGATAGATGACCCCGGTCGCCATGGTGCCGAGCTTCATGCGCCGGGTGAGCGCGCCGAGGTAGCCGAGCGTCGTGTACCCCTCGAGCATGTCGTTCTCGGGCGGACCGACGCCCCGAATCTGAAAGAAATGATCCATCACCCACAAGCTGTAGAAGCCGGCGTTCTCGGCAGCTCCGGCGATCTCGGCGAGCTTCGGGGCGATCTGCGCCGGCCCACCCGGCCAGGTGAAGTTGGGAACCTGCAGGCCGACTCTCATGGGACACTCCTTGCGCGCTGGGGCCGTGCTCCGTCGGGGCGTGCTCGGCAGCCGTCCGCCGATCTTAATTCGGGTCCACAGCTGAAGCACTTGCCGGCATAAGGACAGAGGAGAGCTTCCATGACCAAGCGGTTCGAGCACAAGAGCGTGATCGTGACGGGGGCCGGCTCCGGCATCGGGCGCGCGGCCGCGCTCGCCTTCGCGGCGGAAGGCGCGCGTCTGATCGTGGCCGACATCAACGGGACTTCAGGGGAGGCCACCGCGCAGCAGATCCGCGCGAGCGGAGGCGAGGCCGCCTTCGTACGCACCGACGTTTCGCGTGCCGCCAATTGCGCCGCGATGGTCGATGCCGCCCTGACGCACTACGGGCGGCTCGACGTCGCTTTCAACAATGCAGGCATCAATCTCGCGGTGGCGCCTATCGCGGAGGTCGACGAGCAGGACTGGACCCACATTGTCGGCGTCAATCTCACCGGAGTGTTCCTGTGCATGAAGCACGAGATCCCGGCAATGAAGCGCTCCGGGGGCGGCGCCATCGTCAACACCGCGTCGGTTGGCGGTGTGATCGGCACGGCTGGCGTCACGGCGTACTGCGCGACGAAACACGGCGTCGTCGGCCTCACCAAGTCCGCTGCACTCGATCACATCGGCGACGGCGTCCGCATCAACGCCGTCTGCCCCGGCGGCACGCGCACCGAGATGCTCGCCGAGTGGTTCAAGGACCCGGCGGTCGAGCGGCGCGCGCTCGCGCACACGCCTATCGGTCGCATGGCGAGCCCCGAGGAGATCGCGAAGGCCGTGCTGTTCCTCGCCTCTGACGACGCCTCGTTCATGGTCGGGCACGCGCTGATCGCCGATGGGGGGCTCACCGCGCAGTGAGGCTCCCGCGATCGCCTCGGGCGGATGTCCGGCGCCGCGGCGCCGCATGAGCGGCGCCGCGGGAACCGGGACAGGCGGTCCACACCCGAACGAGCAGCTACGCGAGATAGCTGTCGCGCTTGTGGAGACGATGGACGATCTCGCGTGGGTAGATTCCCGTATGCCTGGTGAACGACTCGAGCACGAGGCGCTCCGCAGGAAATGCCTCGTCCGGACTCGAGGTGAGAATTGCGTTGAAGCGCTCTTCCATGCCGTCCTTGAACTCCGGATGCGAGAGGATGAACAGGTCGTTGTTGCGTATCCCGTTCAACACTCGCTCGCCCGCCTCGAGCGGATGCATCATGACATTAGGATTGAAGTTGGGACGCGCGCGCCGGGGGGCCCCGTTCGGCGGCCGCGGCCGCTCCCGCTGAAGCTCCGCGAGGTACGGATTCGTCTCGCCGGTACCGAAGTAGTTGTCGGTCGCCACGCCACCGGGACAGAACACCGAGGTGCCGATGTTGGTGCTTTCGAGCTCGATGCGCAGCGCCTCCATGATGCCCACGACCGCGAATTTCATCGTCGTGTAGATGCCTGCGGTGACGGCGGGCAGCAGCCCGCTCATCGATGAAGTTGCGACGAACTGGCCGCCTTCGTTGTGCTCCTTCATGTGCGGCAGCACCACCGCGACGCTGTGCGAGATCGCCAGGACGTCCACATTGAACGAGTTCTGCCAATCTTCGGGCGACGCGGTGGCCGCCGGATGCAATGTCTTGATGCCGGCGTTATTCACGACGGCGTGCAGCTTGCCGAACTTGCCTTTGACGGCATCGAGCATCTGCACCCAACCGTCGCGCCCCACGACATCGTGCTTGACGGGGAAGACGGGCGCGCTCTTCTTGAAGAGCGGCAACGCGGCTTCGAGGCGCTTCGGGTTGCGATAGCCGATGACGACGTTCATGCCCGCATTCGAGCAGGCTCGCGCGATACCGAGCCCGATGCCGTCGGAGGCAGCGCTGATATAGATGGTCTTGCCTTTCACGTCCTTGAGCGGCGGCGGTTGCGAGTACTTCGGCTCCGGCGGACGCGGCCGGAAACCAGGCGCTCCGCCGCCCCGCCGCGCTGCCCCGCCCTGCCCCGCCGGCGCGGGCTGCTGCGCCGAAGCTGCCGAGCTTGCACCGAGTCCCGCAAGGAGCGTCGCCGCTCCGGCACCCGCGGCGAGAGTTCCGAGAAATTTGCGCCGATCGCTCGCCGCCTCATCGATCTCGTTCGGTACTGCGGATAGTTGTTTCTCGCTCATGGCTGCGTCGTCGCGCATAAAACCCTCGCCTCATTAGTCATGAATTGTGAATGAATTCGGGCGCGGGCCGGCTCGGTTGGTTTCCGATGCCGGCGCCTGCGCGAGAGTATGTGCCATAAGCGGCGGGCTGTGCAGCGTGCCGCACGGGCAATAGTGCTTGACCCGGCCATGTGTGTGGGTATACTCGTACACCCACATGGAAAGCGCTCCCCCGCGAATATTCACTCTGCGGCCCACTTCGGGCGTTCCCATTTATCGCCAGCTCGTGGACCAGGTCCGCCGGCTCGTGACGAGCGGACAGCTGGCACCGGGAACGGAACTGCCCTCGGTGCGCGACATCGCCGCCGAGTACACGGTCAATCCGACCACCATCTCGAAAGCCTACAGCCTGCTCGAGGGCGAGGGTCTGCTGCAGCGCAACCGAGGAAAGCCCATGACGATCGCGCTCATTCGGCAGAAGTCCGGGACGCTGCCGCAGCGGCTCAGGCAGATCGAGCCGCAAGTCGACACGCTGATTCTCGCGGCTCGACAGCTCGCGCTCGACTCCTCGGAGCTGTGTCAATTCATTGGTAAGAAGATGGGAGAAGAGTCGTGACCGAACCCGTCGTCGTCGCACGGCAACTGGGAAAGACGATCCGCCGCGACACCATTCTGCACGACGTCACCGCTTACGCGGAGCCCGGCAGCGTCGTGGGGATCATCGGAAAAAATGGCGCTGGCAAGACCACCTTGATGGACGTGCTACTCGGCTTCTCCCCCGCCACTTTCGGAAGCTCGCAACTGTTCGGACACGACAGCTTCACGCTGCCCGCCGGGATACGCGGGCGCATCGGATTCGTGCCCCAGCAGGATGAGCTGGTGAACATGCTGACCGGCCGGCAGCACCTCGAATTGACGGCGGCGCTGCACGGGCACTGGAACCGCGCACTCGGGACCCGCCTGCAGGGTGCGTGGGACCTGCCGATGGATCGCGCCGTACAGAAACTCTCGGGAGGCGAGCGCCAGAAGCTCTCGACGCTGCTCGCCCTCGGACACGATCCGGAGCTGCTCGTGCTCGATGAGCCGGTGGCCGCGCTCGATCCGATTTCGCGCCGCCAGTTCCTCAAGGAGCTGCTCGATATCGCCGCGAATCCCGGACGCACCGTGCTGTTCTCCACGCACATCGTGTCGGACCTGGAGCGCGTGGCGGATCAGATCTGGATCATCCGACAGGGCACGATCCTCTGGGCGGGCCCACTCGATCGCCTCAAGGAGTCGGTCGTACGCCTGCACATCAAAGGCCGACTCCCGCTCCCCGCGACCCTACCTCGGTTGCTGTCAGCGACGCCGCAGCAGCTTCAGGTGCTCTCGCTGCGCGCGGCGGGTCCACGCGCAACGGCGGTGGTGTCACAGTGGGACGAGGCGGCCCAGTCCCCTCTACGCGAAGCGCTCGATGTGGACATCGAGGTCGAGTCGCTGGCGCTCGAAGACATCTTCATCGAGTTCCACTCATGAGCGGAGTTCCACTCCTGAGCGGCGTCTTGCGCACGGCAAGCCTGATGTTCACGGCGCTGCCGCTGCAGCGTGTATTGCTGCTCGTCGGTTCGCTGTCCGCCGTCGTCGGCCTGGGTGCCCTCGCAGCGGGAGTGCACCACGGCGCGATCGTGTGGCTTCCTGCCGTGCTCGCTGGCTCCTCAATTCTCGGGCTGAGCATCGCACCCGTTTTCGGCGGCGGTATCGCGCTCCGCGATCTCTCGGCCTCGCGGGCCGTTCAGCTGATACCGCATGCAAGACTGCAATTGCTGATCGGGTGCCTCCTGGCGGAATTGCTGGCGGCATCCCTCGTCGCGCTGTTCTTCGCGATCACCGCGAACCGCGAGCACCTCGCGGCCACCGGCTTTGCGCCATCGATACTATTCGGTGCGGTTTTCGTGGGCCTGTTCGCGGCGGCCACCGTGGCGTTCGTGACGCTCTACTACGCGAGCCGCTCTCAACTCGGCTTCCTTGCTCCCCTTGCGGTCGTCGCAGTCGTCCCGCTCGCGGCAAGAGCCTTCCCGCAGCTCACCTTTCACGGCTTCTTCACGAGCGCAATGGACCTCCTCATGGCATTTGGGGGTGCACTCGGAGTTTGGACCGCGTTCGGAGCTCTGTACCTGAACGCCCGCCGGATCGCACCGCCGGTATGGGGCCGAATTGCCATCACATCCCTTGGCGGGACCACGGCTCCGCCGCGATGGCTCGCAGGGAAAGCGAACGACCCGGCGGCGCAGCTCTGTGCGCGGCGGGATGCCATGCACGTGCTGCTCACCGGAAGCTACCCTGGATTATGGGGCGGCATCGCACGTCCCGTGCTCGCGGTTACAGCCGGCGGCCTCGCTTGCTACGCGCTGGTTGCAACCAGCGCCCCCCATCACGCTCTGACGGGCTTCGGCAAGCTCCTCGCGGTGATGATCGCGTACTCGGGAGGGATCATGTCGGCCATCGGAACATTTCCGATGATCGGGCGGGCGCGCTATCTGTGGCTCAAGACCGGACTCGATCGACGGCAGCTGTTTCGAGCGGCCGAAGCCCAGAGCTGGCGCGCGCTCGCGACGCTGGGGCTCCCAGCGGCGACGGCAGTCGCACTCATCTGCTTGCTCGCCAAGGTGCCGCTGCTCGTCATCGGCGAGCTCCTGATACTGTCCGCCGTTTCCGGCGCGCTCATGATCTACGTCGTACTCATGCGCACCCGCGGATGGAGGCTCGCGGATATCGTGCTCGCCACCGTGCTGTCGGCAACCTGGTTCCTCGAGCTCGTGGTGGCGAGCGCGTTCGAGCTCCCCGGATCGCTGTTCTTGTTCCTGCTCGCGGCGCAGGCCGTCCTGATCCCCGTCCTGCGCGCCTGGAGCCGCGCGAGGTGGACACGCATCGACTGGCTGATCAACCGGCCGATGCCGCCCGCGAGACTCCTCGGGACATAGGAGCATCGCTGCGGCTCTGTCCCGCCAAGTGCGCTTTGAGATCGGTCACGAAGCGCGCGTTGCGCGCGTATCCGTCAGCGCTCCAGGTCTGCGTAGACATGACCCCTGCAGACTACCGAAATGGCCCTCGAGGCTCATGTCGAAATGGACGCTGCCCGTTCGACTACTCCCCGGGGACACCTTTCGCCCTCTCGGAGATCCGACCATGCCCAACACCGTGCGACTCCATCGAGTTTTGGCCACGACCCCGGAGAAGGCCTATCGGGCGTTCATCGAGCCGGACGCGATGGCGAAATGGCTTCCGCCGAATGGCTTCACCTGCACCGTGCATCGGATGGATGCAAAGGCCGGCGGCTCCTACCGGATGTCCTTCCGCAATTTCACCAACGGCCAAACCCATTCATTCGGCGGCCAGTACGTGGAGCTCGTCCCTCACGAGCGCCTGCGCTACACCGACAGGTTCGAGGACCCGAACTTGCCCGGGGAGATTCAAGTGACGGTGACGCTCAAGAAAGTATCCGTAGGCACCGAGATCAGCATCGTGCAGGAAGGCTTGCCGGACGTGATCCCCGTCGAGGCCTGCTACCTCGGCTGGCAGCAGTCGCTCGCCAATCTGGCGAGACTCATCGAGCCGGAGATCAATCAATAGAGTCTCCTCACCGGCCACTCACGATCGATCGCATCGCGCCGTTTGCCCCGGCAGGCCGAGCTCGTGCTGTCGGCAAACACCGACGAATGCAATTTCCTGTGTTTTCAAAGCTTGCCCACGACTTCCTTGTGCGCAGCAGCGGCCTAGGTCGCCATCCAGAAACATAATTGCGCGCGGCGCACGGTGCCTCGAGCGTCGGCTGAGCCGAAACCCGTTGACCTGAAAGAACTCATCAGCTCAGGGCACAGATGTTGCACTCGAGCTGATGCTTTGCCTAAAGCAGGTTCAGCGTGGCGCGGCCGCGAAGATGCGGCGCGCGGACCGCACCGAAAAAGGCAAACCCAACCGAAAGGTGGGGGCGCAAAACCACCGATCTAACGGCTCGAGAGCCTACGATAGCGGGGTTGCCGGAATCGCGTTCGCGATCTCAGAAAGCTACGGCCGCTTCACGGCCGTCAGCCTCAGGTAATCCCCTGCACATGAAGGCCCCGAATCCGTTCGACGTGTAGCTCTGCGTCGTACGGGTCGCATTCGAAAACGGGGTTGCTGGTCGGGGGGTTCCTATGAGAAGGACAGGGGTCCGTTCGTGGACGCTGTTCGTCGCCGGTTCGTTGATCGCGGGAGGAATGCTGACCGCATGCGGCAGCGGGTCGTCCTCCGATGGCTCGAGTTCACCCTCAGCAGAGGGAACTGCCGCTCCGTCTGCCGTGCAGGGATCATCCGGCACGACGGACTCGACCACGACGGGCTCCGCCACGACACACTCCGCCGCGACAGCGGCCTCCTCCGCCGCGGACTCCACTGCGACCGGCTCCACCCCGACAGCCACATCCTCAGGCTCCTCCTGCTCCGGTGCGCTCGCGGCTGCGGGCGCACCGAGCGGCATCAGCTCGAGCTCCTCAAACAGCTCGAGCGGCCCCAGCTCCTCTGCGTCCTCAGGCTCCGGCGCGCAGATCACGGGGGACAGCGTGACGCTCTCGTGGCTGCCGCCCACCGCGTACACGGATGGGACGCCGATGACCGAGCTCGCCGGATACCACATCCATTACGGCACCGCGCCGCGGGACTATCCGAGCACGATCCAGATCGCGAACCCGGGCATTGCGAACTACGTCGTTCAGGGACTGGCGCCCGGAACGTATTACTTCGCCGTGAGCGCCTATGATTCTAGCGGTGCCGAGAGCCAGTACTCGCAGGAACTCACCCTCACATTGACCGGCGCGAGCGCGTCGACGGGAACGGGCGCCTCTACGGCTGCGACCACCTCGACCGGCACGATCGCATCCACGACCGCGGGCTCATCATCCGGGATCGTCGCCGCTGCGCCCGCGATCTCTTGCGCCGCGCTCGGGACCACGCTCGGGACCACGCTCGGGACCAGCAGTTCCCCCGCGTCAGCGGCCGTGGACGCCGGTGATGAGAACACGATGTCCGGATCGCCCATCACGGTCGGCGGAGAGTCCATCTCCGTATCCGCGATCACGGTCTGGATCAGCAGCGCCGAAGCGGCGCCGAACAACCGGTTCGAGGTTGCGATCTATACCGACAACGGTGGACAGCCGGGGTCCCTGGTCGTCGCCTCGAGTGCGGGGACCATCACCCCGCAGAGCTGGAACATCGTCCCGCTCTCTGCGACGTTGAATGCCAACACCCGGTACTGGTTGCTGTACGACACCAACGCAACCGTTCCCAGCCTGAATGAGATGTCCCTCTCCGCATCGAGTACGAGTACCGGTTGGTACAGCGGGATGCCTGGCTCCGCGCCGTTTGGAACATGGCCGAAAACGGCGTCGGCAGGGCACCTGCAGAGCCCGCAGCAGACCTACTCCATATACGTGACGTACCAGAGCGCCTCGGATACCTTGGGCAGCAAGACGGCTACGCCGCCGGCGACCGTGGACGGCGGTGATGAGAACACGATGGCCGGATCGCCCGTCACGACAGGGGCACAGGCCGTTTCCGTATCCTCGATCGCGGTCTGGATCAATAGCGCCCAGGCTGCGCCGAATAACCAGTTCGAGGTTGCAATCTATACGGACAGCGCCGGTAAGCCCGGATCGCTCCTCGCCGCGTCGAATGCGCAGAGCATCAGCCCGCAGAGCTGGAACACCGTACCGCTGTCGGTCGTGTTGAAAGCCGGCACGACGTACTGGCTGCTGTACAACACCAATGCGACCGTGCCCACCTCGAACGAAATGTCGATTTCCCCCTCGACCAGCGTGACCAGTTGGTACAGCGGCAATCCGGGCTCGGCAACCTTCGGTACGTGGCCGCTCAGCGCTCCTGCGGGACACTTGCAGAGTCCGGCGCAGCTCTATTCGATTGATTTGAACTACCCATGACGGTGCAGCCCTGTGAGGCACTCGCTGCGCCGTCCTCGCGGACTCAAACCGAGGGTAAACCCAGCGCATCCCCGAGCTGCTGCGCGAACTGCGGCCCTTTGCCCGCCTCTTCGTGCTTGAAGTAGACGAACACCTCCCGGCAACCCCGCGCCCTCTCCTCGATCGTTCTCGCCCAGCGCTCGATGTCGCGCGAGGTATAGCCCTCGTCGCGCAGTCTGAAATAGGCGCAGTCCGCGGTGATTTCCACCGGAGTCGAAAGCTTCTCGCTGTCGGCGACGCAGAGCGCCAGATTCCGCGCCTTCAGGCACGCGAGCACCTCATCGTCGAACCAGGAGAGATGCCGGAATTCGAATGCCGCGGATACATCCCGCGGAAGCTCCTCGAGAAACCCCTCGAGCACCGCCAAGTCCTTTCTGAAGAACGGGGGCAACTGGAACAGCAGCATTCCGAGCTTCGGTCCGAGCGTCGCAGCCGTTGCGACGAATCGGCGCAGCGGCTCGCCGCAGTCGCGAAGGCGCGCATCGTGGGTGATGCGCTTCGGCGCCTTCAGCGTGAACTTGAAGGCCGGCGGAGTCTGCTGGCTCCAGGCGGCCAGAATCTCCGGCTTCGGCGAGCGGTAGAAGGTGTAGTTGATCTCCACCGTCGCGAGGCGCTCCGCGTAGAACGCCAGCATCTTCGCCGTGGCGAATTTCTGCGGGTAGAAGCTTCCACGCCACTCGGGATAGTTGTAACCGGACGTTCCCACCCAGATGGCCACGGGAGTCGCTCTGGTCAGTGTTTGCGCCGCGTGAGGAGCCGCCGATACTGCCCGAGATGGCGAATGGCATGCTGCGTTTGGCCTGCTGACTCGTACATCCTCGCGAGGTTGTAGTGGCAGTCGGCGAAATCGGGGTCTTCCGAAATGGCGGCGTGGTAAGCCTCCAGTGCGGCGGCCTCCTCCCCTAAGTCCTCGAGCGCGACACCGAGATTGAACTGCAGCAGGGCATCGGCTCCGCAGCGCTCGAGCGCCTGGCGATACACCCTCTCTGCCGCATGAGCGTCGCCGCGTTCGTGCAGCAGCCTCCCCCAGTTGATCCACGCCGCCGCGTTGTCGGGATCCGCCTCGGCGCAGCACGCGTAAGCACGCACAGCCGCCCGCGGGTCGGTGTCCTCGAGCTTGAGCCCCTCGGCAAACCAGTCCTCTGCGCTCCGAGGTCGGGCGGTGCGCGCCGCTTCAGCCGCGTGCGCCGCTTCGGCAGCCCGCGCCTGCCTGTGCTCGATCAGCTGCAGAATCCCATTCTGCACGCTCACGTCGAGCCCGAGCAGGTACTGACCATCGTCGGCCTGCCAATGATTGAGGCCTTCGCGCACGACGACTCGGTCGCCGACCGCGCAGATGGCAAGGCCCGAGAGGGGCATCGTTTCCGGCAAATGGCGACGGAGCTGCGACAGCGAGCGTCGGATTCTCTGGCGGGGAATCTTCGCCTGGATGAGCGCGCGCGCTGCGCGCAGCAGAATCAGGTCCTGGAAAGAGAAGAGATATTTGCCCCGCGGCCCGCGAGCCGGCCGAACGAAGCCGAGCCTCACGAGGCCATGCACCGTGCTGCGCGGCAGCTGCAGGACTCGTTCCACGTCCCGCACGCTGTAGAGTTCCATCGAGAGCCCCGGCGCGGCTACCGCTTGGCTGTCTTGCGGGTCGGCTTCACCGGTTCTTCGACGCGCTTCGGCGGCTTGCGTTGACCGAGCTGAGCGGCCGAAGCGCGCGCCGCATCCGCCTTATCGAGACTCGCGCGCAACGCCTCCATGAGATCGATGACCTTCGCTCCGCCTTCGGCGGCGAAGTCTGAAACCGAGATCTGCTGGCCTTCGACCTTCTTGTCGATCGCGGCCTGGATGCGCGCCCTCAGCTCGTCGGTGTAGGCGGTCGGATCGAACCTCTCGGCGGTCTGCTGGTTGATGAGCTGCTGAGCCAGGCCGAGCTCTGCCGGCTTCACTTCCTGCTTCGGAATCTCGATCTCCGTCGCTGGCCGCACGTCCGCCGCAAAGTGCAGCTGCTGCATCGTGAGCACGTCGCCGACCGGGCGCAGCATGACCATGTAGGCCTTGCCGCGGGTCGCCCACCGGCCGACCGCGCAGCGCTTCGCCTGCTTGAGAGCTTCGGTCAGCAGGGCGTACGGTTTGGCCCCGCCCTTGTCGGGGGCCAGGTAGTACGTCTTGTCGAAGTACACGGGATCGATCGACTCCACGGGCACGAACTCCGCGATCTCGACAGCATGAGTCCCGGCTTCCTCGAGGGCCTTGATCTCCTCCGGCTCGAACGTGACGTATTGGTCCTTGGCGAACTCGTAGCCCTTCACCATATCGCCGCGCTCCACGATAGAGCCGTCCTTCAAGCACACGTACTGCTGTTTGAGCCGCGATCCGCACCCCTTGTGCAGGAGATTGAAGGAAATGGCGCTCCGCGACTGCGTGGCGCTGTAGAGCTTGACGGGAATCGCGACGAGCCCGAACGAGATCGTGACAGATGCAATCGACCTTGCGGCCATGATTTGCTCCCGAGGCGAGGCGCCTCAGCTAGCGCGTAACGCGCCCGAGGATTCGTGACAGACTCTGCTTGGTCGAAAGTACATCATGCCACCTGTCGCCGGTCTTTTCCAAGCGGGCAACGACATTCCCGATCGTGAAGTCCTCCGGCCCCGCCCTCTCGAGCTCGTCCCAGGTGAGCGGCATGGACACCGGGGCCCCGGGGCTGCCGCGTGGCGAGTAGGCCGCTGCGAGCGTCTTGCCGCGAACGTTCATGTTGTAGTCGATGAGGATCTTTCCGGTTCTCTTCTCGACCGACCACTCCAGCGTGACCTCCTGCGGATGCTCCTTGAGGACGTGCCGGCCCACGATCTCGCAAATCCGCCGCGCCGCATCGAACGTCACGCTGCGCTCGATGGGCACGAACACATGGAACCCGGTTTTGCCGGAGCTCTTCACGACCGATCGCAGTCCCATTTGCTCGAGCAGCGCGCGCAACCAGAATGCGACCTTTCTTCCCGTCGCGAAACCCTTCTCGTTGAGCTCCGGCTCTGCTCCCTGCGGCTCCCTGCCCGAGTAGATGTACGGGTCGATGTCAAAGACCAGGTAATCGGGAAAATCGAGCACCGAGGACTCGAGCGCTCCGAGAGAGCTCGCATAGTCCTCGCCCGCACCGGATGCATCCGCACCCGCGCTGGCGCGTGAGTGCCAGACGTGGAACTCGAGCGTACCGTTCTGGCCCAGCCACAGAAGCGTCGCAAGGCTGTTCACGAGAATGTAGCGATCGCTCGCGGCCCTGTGCTCCGAGAATATCGCGACGGTCTCGACGAACTCAGGAAGCGCCTGGTCCCAGTGCTTCTGATAGAAGCGCTCTCCGTGAATGCCCTCCGGCATGCGGATCATGGTGAGGGGCCGGTCCTTCAGGTGCGGCAACATGAAGCGGGAGACGGCGGCCAGATAGCCGATGAAGTCGCGCTTGGTGATCGCGGCAGCCGCCCGCGACTCGGCCGGCCAGTACACCCGATCGAGATGGGTCAGCCGCAGCCGTATGCCGTCCTTCAGAGTCAGATCGAGGCGAGTCGCCGCGCCGGTCAATTGCTGCAATATCGCATCGACCTCGTCGGCCGCAGGCGCAGGGGCCGGTACGGCCGCCGGCGGCGGGTCGGTCGGCTTGCCGACGGACTGCGCAGGGACATCGTCTCGAAGCCGCAGGAAAACCGGAGCCCGCAGCAGGCCCGCCGGTGTCCAGTCCATGAAATGGACTTCGGCCACGAGCCGCGGCTCGAGCCAGGTCGTCGGTCGATGGATCGGCGGCTTCGTGGCGAATGCCGAGCTCTTCCTCGTGAGGCTCCGGGTGCGCCGCTTCAGCTCCGCGAGCGCTGCATCGCCGAGCCCGGAGCCGGCGTGTCCCGCGTATCTGAGGGTCCCGCCCTCCCAGTACCCGAGGAGCAGCGCCCCCAGAGGCTCGCGGGAGCCCCTGCCTTTCGTGTAACCACCGACGACGAATTCCGCCGAGCGCACCGGCCTCATCTTGAGCCAGGTGGCCGCTCGCTGAGCCGGCTGATAGATGCTGTCGCGGCGCTTGGCGAGGATCCCCTCGTACCCGGCCGCGAGCGCTGCCTGATAGAGCGTCTCGGCGTCGGCGCTCGCGTGAATGACCTGAATATGCGTGCAAGGCACGAGGCACTGCAGCAGATAGCGGCGCCGATCTGCATACGGCGCGGGCCGCAAGTTGACACCTGCGAAGTGCAGCAAGTCGAAGCACACCAGAACCGCAGGCGCATCGCGCTGTGCATTGGCGATCTCCCGCGCACCGCTCAGCTGGGCGCGATTCTGCAGCGCATTGAAGGATGGCCGTCCGTCCGGACCTAGTGCGACGATCTCCCCGTCGAGCATCATGTGATCGATCGCCTGCTTGGCGAGCGCCGAGACGATCTCGGGAAAGCGCGCCGTGAGATCGATGCCGCGCCGAGACTTCAGGCGCACCGCGGTACCCTCGATGAATACGATGACACGATAGCCATCGAGCTTCGGCTCGTAGAGCCAGTGCGGATCGGAGCGCACGCGATCGCCTGCCACGGCGAGCATGGGCGCAAGCGAGGTCGGCATGCGCTCGAGGGGCCCGCTCGGCCCGAGCCGTATCGCCTCGCGCCTCACCGGCGACTCGCCCGATGAGAGATCCTCGAGCGAGAGGGCAGAGACGACGGAGCGGTCCTGCAGAAGCACGTCCTGGTCGCTTGCGAGCGGGTCTTTGTGCTTGATCAACAGCCATTGGTTCGCCGTCCTGGTCCTCACCAGAGCGAACGAGCCCTTGAGCTTCTCGCCGCGCAGGAAGAAGCTGACCTTGCCCCGCGCGATGCCCTCCCGGACTCGCTCCTGCGCTTCCTCCCGGGCGCCGAACGAATACTTCCGGTCCTCATCCGGGGAGTACACACCGCAGTCCCACACGATCACACGCCCCGCGCCATATTCCTTTTCCGGGATCACACCCTCGAACGAGGCGTACTCGAACGGATGATCCTCGACCGCGACGGCCATCCGCTTGTCAGCTGGATTGAGCGAAGGTCCCTTCGGGACAGCCCATGACTTGAGGACACCATCCAGCTCGAGTCGCAAGTCGTAGTGCAGTCGGCTCGCCGCATGCTTCTGCACGACGAAGAGCAGCGGCCCACGACGGGCGGTGGGAACTTCAGGGGCGGGCTCCGGCGTGCGCGCGAAGGCGCGCTTGGCGGCATACCGCCCCAGTGGGTGATCTGATTTGCGATCGGACGGGGCGGGACGGGTCTTTCGCTCGCGACTTCCCACGGATCTAATGTGTCATCGCATAAACGGTCACGTTGACGCCCAGTCGCAGCGCGAGGTCCGCCTTGTCCGCAGGATAGCGCGCGTCATCGGCCCACTGCCAGGCATCCGCCACGTCGTTGTTGTACGCGATCAGCACCATGAGCCGGCCCTTGTCGTCCTCGACGCCTTTCCAACGGGGAATGCGGCCACCATTGAGCGAGCCGTCGCCCCCGGCCATCAAGGAATTCATGTTCGGGATCTGCACCGAAGTCATGTGCGGCAGGTCATAGACCACATGAAAGATAGGGCTATCGTCCGTGAGATCGATAATGGGCCGGTGCGGAAAGATCCGCCGCATGCCTTGCTCGAACATCACCCAGTTGTTCTCACCGAAGAAGCTATCGCAGAACATGAAACCGCCGTGCAGCAGGTAAGCCCGCAGTTCAGCGGCCTGTTTGTCGGTCAGCTCCCACGAAAACGCCAAACCGACGATGAGAAAGGGAAAGAACTCCGCGTCGCCATCGTCCGGATTCACGGGCTGCTCGACCGCGCGGACGCTGAGGCGGGTCAGTCGCCGCAGCATTTTGATCATCGTACGATCGCCGCGCGGGTAGTCGTCGGTCCACCCGGTCCCGCCCTGCCTCCAGTCGCCGCCGAAATAACCGAAGCCGCGGCTGGGATACATCAGGCGCCCGAGCACGAATTCTCCGGGAACCTTCCAGTCCGGCGGCAGCGGCGCGGCGGCGTCCTCGCCCTCGAAGCTCGGGTACACGCGGAACGGGCGCGGTGCATCGGCCGCGCGTGCCACGAGCACGGCTGCAGTCGCGAGCACGAGCGCTCGCGCTGCAAACGTCAAGCTCGAGCGCACCCGGCCGACCGGAACAGCCATTGTCTCTCCATGCCTCTGCTCACCCCCGGTGATCGTGCTCCCAGTTCCCGCAGATCGGCAAGCCGAAACACATTGCAGCTCACC
The DNA here is from genome assembly GCA_050738595.1 of Steroidobacteraceae bacterium. Lineage (GTDB taxonomy): Bacteria > Pseudomonadota > Gammaproteobacteria > Steroidobacterales > Steroidobacteraceae > JASHUC01. The sequence continues at coordinate 37,483 of JBOHZR010000226.1, forward strand.
GCGGCCCGCCAAAGAGAATGGAGTCGAGCTCGTAGGGCTGTATCGCTCGCCCCGGCGGGTGAGGCAGCGCGTATCTCGATGCTATTGGTAACAATTCAGCGGCGATTCGGATCGGCCGACGTTCCATTGGCCAGGCATTTCACATAGAGTCGCGTCCGGCGCGGCGACAGTGTTCGTGCGCCGCGATCCCACCCCGAAGAGGAATTGACTGGGATGAGCCTGGTGCAACTCGCGCTGCGGCGGCCGTACACGGTATTCGTGCTCGTCGTCGGCATCGTGTTCGGAGCGGCGCTGGCTTTGACCCGGATGCCGAAGGACGTCTTTCCGGCTCTCGGGGTGCCCACGATCTACGTGGCCCAGCCCTACCCCGGCATGAACGCCGCGCAGATGGAGGGTTTTCTCACCTACTACTACGAATACCACTTCCTCTACATCACCGGCATCCAAAAAGTCGAGGCCCGCTCGATCGAGGGCGCGACCTTGATCAAGCTCACGTTCTATCCGGGGACCGACATGTCCCAGGCGATGGCCGAGACCGTCCAGTACGTCAACCGCGCCCACGCCTACATGCCGCCCGGTGCAGTCCCGCCCTTCGTCGTGCGCTTCGATGCGGGAAGCGTGCCGGTCGGCTATCTTGCTTTCTCGAGCGCGACGCGCAGCGTCACGCAGATGCAGGACCTGGCGCTCAACACCGTGCGGCCGCTCTTCGCCACGCTGCCCGGCGTTTCGGCCGAGGCTCCCTTCGGCGGCAGCGCACGCACGGTCGTCGTGTCGCTCGATCCCGCCAAGCTTCACGCCTACCGGCTCACTCCGCAGCAGGTGGTGAGCGCGATCGCAAACTCCGAGACGATCAGCCCGTCGGGGAATATCGACCTCGGAGACCGCTACCCCGTCGTTGAGCTCAACTCCATCGTCAAGGACGTGGGCGACCTCGCGGCGGTCCCCATCCGTACCGGCACCTTCCCCGCGGTGTTCGTGCGCGATGTCGGACAGGTGTCCGATGCCTCGGATATCACGACGAGCGTTGCGCTGGTCAACGGCCGCCCGACCGTTTACGTACCGGTCACGAAGCGCGCCGATGCCTCGACCATGGCGGTCGTCAAAGAGGTCAAGGCCAACCTCGCGAAGTTCCAGTCGGTCCTGCCGAGTGACGTTCATATCAGCTACGTGCTCGATCAGTCGCCCTTCGTCACGCATGCGATTGGAAGCCTGACGACCGAAGGCGTACTCGGGGCGCTGCTGGCCGGCATCATGGTACTGCTGTTTCTACGCGACTGGCGCAGTGCGTTCATCGTCGTCCTCAACATTCCGATCGCACTGCTCGCCGCCGTGCTCGCCCTGTGGCTCACGGGCAGAAGCATCAATCTCATGACCCTCGGCGGGCTGGTGCTCGCGGTCGGCATTCTGGTAGACCAGTCGACGGTCGTCATCGAGAACATCCACACGCATCTCGTGCATCGAGAGGGTGTAGAGCGTGCCGTACTCAACGCCTCTCACGAGGTGGCGGTACCGCTTCTCATCGCCATGCTCTGCGTGGTCGCGGTGTTCCTGCCGTCGTTCGCGATGCAGGGTGCGGCGCGCGCGCTGTTCGTACCGGTCTCCCTGGCCGTCGGATTCTCGATGTTCGCCTCCTACTTGCTCGCGAACTCGCTCGTGCCGGTACTGTCGGTCTGGGCGTTTCGCAAGTGGCACCGCGCCGGACAGACCTCGGACGACGACCCGGATTACTTCCGGCGGCTCCAGCGCGGATATGAGCGCAGGCTCGAGCCGCTCGTGAGGCGCCGTGGACCGCTCCTCATCGCTTACGCGCTCTTCTGCATCATCGCATTGGCGTTGCTCGTCCCCAGAACCGGCACGGACATCTTCCCGCGCGTTCACGCCGAGCAGCTGCAACTGCGCCTCAGGCTGCCGGCCGGCACCGCCTTGAACGTGACGGTGGATGCGCTGCAGCGCACGCTGAAGTTGATCGAGGCGCAGGTCGGCGCGCACGCCATCGCGGTCTCCCTCGGCTTCGCCGGCGTGCACGGCTCGTCCTATCCGAGCAATTTCATCTATTTATGGAACAGTGGAACGCAGGAGGGGGTACTGCAGGTTCAGTTCAAGCGCTCGGTTAACCTCGACATGAGCGCGTTTCGGGACCGAGTGCGGGCGCTGATCGCCAAGCAGATGCCGCAAGCCGAGGTTTCCTTCGAGCCGTCCGACATCGTGAACCGCGTGATGAGCTTCGGCTCCCCGACTCCCATCGAGGTTGAGGTGATCGGCGCGGATCTCGCGGCCGATCAGGCCTTCGCGGAGCGTATACGCACCCGGCTCGCCGCGCTGCCGCGTCTGCGCGACGTGCAATTCGGCCAGCAGTTGAAGTACCCCGCCGTGGACGTGCGCGTGGACCGTGAGCGCGCGGGTCTGCTCGGGGTCACTCAGAGCGATGTCATTCAGTCGCTGACCCCGGCGACCGCATCGAGCCGCTACACCCAGCGCGTCTTCTGGGCTGGGCCGAACGGGGTGGCCTACTCCGTGCAGGTGGAGGTTAATCAGCACCAACTCACCTCGCTCGAGGACGTTCGCAATGTGCCGATTACGACGCAGGATGGTGAATCGACGCTGTTGCGCGACGTGGGATCGGTCAATCAAGGAACGGTCGTCGGCGAATACGACGATGACGACAACCAGCACTTCGTCTCGGTGACTGCGAATTTCGAGGGCACGAGCCTCGGGGAGGCAGCCTCAACCGTTTCCCGAGCCTTGGCGGCGATCGGCAAGCCTCCCGCCGGAGTCAGCGTTGCGGTCCGCGGCGAAGTCGAGACGATGGGCGAGCTTCTCGGCGCGCTGCGCGGGGGCCTGCTGCTCGCGGTGTTCGTGATTGCGCTGCTGCTCGTCGCTAATTTCCAGTCGTGGGAGCTCGCGCTGGTGACGATCTCGAGCATTCCGGCAGTCATCGTCGGGGTCGTCGCGATGCTCTGGCTCACGGGAACGACTCTCAATATCGAGTCGTTCATCGGCGCCATCATGGCCGTCGGCGTGGCTATCGCGAACGCGATCCTGCTCGTGACGTTCGCGGAGCGGGCGAGAATGGCCGGACGGAGCGCCGCTGAGGCCGCCATGACCGGCGCGGTGAGCCGGCTGCGGCCGATCGTGATGACGAGCGTGGCGATGATCGCGGGGCTCCTGCCCATGGCAGCCGGTTGGGGCGAGGGCGGTCAGCAGACCGCACCTCTCGGCCGAGCTGTAATTGGCGGGCTGGCATTTGCGACGCTCGCGACCCTGTGGGTGCTGCCGTCGATCTTCGCACTGATTCGCGCCCGCGCGCCCCGCCGCTCTGCGTCCCTCGATCCCGACGACCCGAGCTTCATATCCGCGCAACAGGAGGGGGGATGAGAATCCACCGATGCCGCGATGAGCGTCGTTGGCTCGATGCTGGCAGCCGCGTGGGGGCGTCGTGGGCGACCGGTTGGCGCGCAGGATTGATGCTCGCGCTCTGCGCAGGGTCCGCGCTCGCCGCTGCACCCGACAGTACGCCGCTCGAGCGCTCCTCGGGCACGCTCAAACAGGAGCGTGTTTCCGCAATCGTGCTGCCGGCTCGCGTGGTCGCGTATCAAAGCGCGGTGATCACGGCGAAGGTCGCCGGGTACGTCAAGCGCATCCCCGTCGATACGGGCGATCAGGTCAGGGCCGGGGATTTGATCGCAGAGCTCGACGTACCTGAGCTACAGGCGGACCGCCTGCGGTATGCCGCCGAAGCGGAGGTCGCGAGCCGCAAGTACACCCGCATGTTGAGCGCGGCCAAGGCGGCACCGGACCTCGTGACCCCGCTCGATGAGGAGGTGCAGCGCGGGCAGGTCGAAGTGGCCCAAGCGAATCTTGCGCGGATCGACGCCCTGCTGCGCTACTCCAGGGTGGTGGCGCCCTTCCCGGGCACGATCACGGCGCGTTACGTGGACCCCGGCGCGTTCGTTCCGGTGCCGAACGGCAGCAATGCGCAAAGCGGCGCGATCGTCACGCTGATGAGCTTGAGCAACATCCGCGTGCAGATCCCGGTGCCCGTTGCCGATGCGCCGCGTATCAGACCCGGCTGCCCGGCGGTGATCACCGCCCCTGATCTCTCCGGCGTGCGCATCGCGGCCTCGGTGACGCGCATCAGCCACGCACTTTCGCAGAAGAGTCAGACCATGCTGGCCGAGATCGATATGCAGAACCCGCACCGTCTCCTGCTTCCTGGTATGTACGTCTCGGTGCGTCTCACGCCCGGCGCCGAGCCGCAGGCGACCGAGCATCAAGCGGCCGCGCCTCAACCATGACGAGGCTCTCCATGACGGCCGGCAGTCTCTTCGCGGCAGCCCGCGGCATGCTCGCCGGCTCGGTGATTGGCCTCGCCGTCATGGCGACGGCTGCACACGCCGAGCAGGCCCCTGCAGCGCAGGGGCAGCCGATCGATCTCACGACGGCGCTGCGGCTGGCCGGCGCCAACAACCTCGATCTCGCGCTGACGCGCGAAGCCGAGCGTCAAGCCAAAGCAGCGAGCGATGCCGCGACGCTGAGCTTCTTCCCCTGGCTGCAGGTAGGTCAGATCTACGCTCGCCGCACCGGTAACGATCAACAAACGACGGGGGTCATGGTCGATGTCGATAGGCAGCTCTACCGACGCGGCGCTTCGTTCGCGATTGCGATCGATCTGGGAGACGCACTGTTTCGGAAGCTTGCGGCATTGCAACTCCAGAACGCCGCCGTCCACAACGTCGACGCTCAGCGCAACGACGCGCTGCTCGCCGCCGCCAATGCCTATTTCGACCTCGTCAATTCCGTAGCCGAGATCGACATCGCGCGCGACGCCGTGCGCATCTCGCACGATTACCAGGATCAGCTCGACCGCGCGGTCGCGATCGGCCTCACCAACCGTAGCGAGGCGCTCCGCGTCGCCGTGCGCACCCAGGAGAACGAGGTCACGCTGCGCGCCGCCGAAGCGCAACAGCGCCGGGATTCCGCCGCTCTGGCTGTGGTGCTTCGCCTCGATCCTAAGGTCGCGCTCGAGCCCAGGGAGCGGGTGGTCATGCCCTTGACCCTGGTACCCCTCGATACGCCCTTGGACCGGCTCGTCGCCCGTGCGCTCGAGTTGCGTCCCGAGGTTGAGGCGAGTACCGCCGCGATCACCGCCGCCGAGCATCAAAGGACAGCCGCCAAGTACGCGCCGCTGATTCCCTCGATCAGCGCCGCGGCGACCTATGCCCAGACTCGCGGCGGACCGAATGGCATTCTAGATGCATACCAGCCCACGCACGATTACGTCGTGGGACTCAACTGGCGATTCGGCCCGGGAGGGCTGTTTGACTTCAGCCGCACGGAGGCGGCCGAGTCCGTTCTCGCGCGCCAGCGGATCAGCGCCGAGAAGCTCCGCCAGAGCATCTCGCAGCAGGTCGTCGATGCGCTCTCGGCTGCCCAGGCCGCACGCGATCAAATGGTTCTCGCGCGCAAGGGGGTCCAGCTTGCCGAGCAGAGTTTGAAACTCAGTACCGCGCGCAGGGAATTCGGTGTGTACGTGGTCCTCGAGGTCATCCAAGCCCAGCAGGACCTCACCCGCGCGCGCAGCAACTACGCAGCGGCACTCGCGCAGTTCGCCAAAGCCCAGTACTCCCTCGCACGCGCGACCGGCAACATCGGTGACTAGCCGGTGAATAGCCGGTGAATAGCCGGTACGTGAGCGTGAACCACACCATGACGCAGGGAGGCCATGGTTATATGACGACTTGATGAAAGTCCGTGTTTTCACGATATATTGGCTGCGGTCCGCTCCCGATCGAATGGGCGGCAACAGGGGGGAAAGTCAATGTCACATCGTCGCTGGCTCGTGGTAACTGCCGCAGTCTTGCTCGTCACCTCTGCATCGGCCGCATCCGTCGCATCGGCTGCATCGGCCGCCCGGATCGGCGGCGGCGTCGCTCCCCCATGCGGCCGGGCCTGCATGAAGAGCCTGCTCGATCGCTACCTTGCCGCGCTGGTTCGCCATGATCCTGCCGGACTTCCGCTGAACCGCGACGTGAAATTCACGGAGGACACGGCACGACTGAAGGTCGGCACCGAAGGACTGTGGGTGGGCGCATCCGATCCGCCGACCGGCTTTCGTATTTACGCCATCGACGTAGGCGCCGGCCAAGCAGGATTCTACGGCATGATGAAAGAGCGCGGCCGGCCGCTGATCATCGCCCTGCGGTTGAAGGTGGTGAACGGCCAGATCACCGAGATCGAGCATGTGCTCGCGCGTGGGATTCGCTCGCGAGCCGTGAAGAATCTCGCGACCCCGCGCCCCGAGTTCATCACACCGGTGCCTCCCGCCGACCGTTTGCCGCGCCAGCAGATGGTCAACATCGCCGACAGCTACTTCGAGGCGATCGAGCATGCCAACGGGAAACTCGCCCCGTTCGCCGACGATTGTGTGCGCCGTGAGAACGGCATTCAGACCACGCACAATGCGAAGCCGGTGCCGTGGCCCGTTTCTCTCGGCTCCAAACAGGCTGACGAGGCAATGGCCTACATCGGTACGCTGAGCTGCAGCGATCAGCTCGACACCCACGTGATGGATTTCATCACCAGGCTTTGGCCGCGCCGCCACGAGATCGTCGACGAGGAGCTCGGCCTGGTCTTCTCATTCCCGATGTTCCACCACCGCGGAGGATCGGGCACGATCAGGATATACCACGTGCCAGGAGTCGATAGCCTGCCGCTGGGCGGCTCCACCTCGAACCTGCAGGCAGCAGAAGTCTTCAAGATCGTTCGCGGCCGCATCGTTGCCATCGAGGCAATGGGCGTATCGCTGCCGTACGGAACCAAGAGTGGATGGGGCGAATAGAGGAAGCTTCCCCGCGGTTGCCGGCCCATCGCCTCGGGCGCAAGATCGGGTCGGGGAGTCGCCCCTTAACGCATCGGGGAATAGGCTGTGAAGCGCATCGGTGAGGTGCTGAGCCGTATTAGCCTCGCGCTACTGCTGCTGGTAGCCGGCACGGGGTCCGCGGCAGCGAAGGGCGAGCGGATCGTGATTTACGGGGCCACCGGCGCCATCGGCAGCCTCATCGCGCAGGAAGCCTTGAGGCGCGGAGATACTGTCGTCGGCGTCGCTCGTGATCCCACCAGGCTCAAGATCAGCAATCCTGCCTACACGGCTGTCGCGGGCGATGTCACCGACCTGGACAGCTTCAAACGCATTACCCACGGCGCAGATGCCGTGATCATCTCGGTACTGGGTCACAGCACGGACAATGCGCCCGGGAATTCCGTCTCCGCGCGGGCAGCGAAGGTCGCCGTCGAAGCCTACACGGGCGTACCGCTCAGCCCGCACGTCATTCAGATCGGGGGCGCCCCTACAATGTATGGCACTCGGGAGGCCATCCTCGCGCATCTGCACCTTCCCGCCGGCAGTGCCATGTACGGCATCATCCTCGGACATCTGATCGCTTTGCAGACCTACCGCGCGAGCCACATCCGCTGGACAGTGCTCACACCGCCGCTCGATATCCAGGGGTGGAAGATGGGTGCGCCGCCCCGGCCGCATCGCACGGGCAAGTACCGCGTCTCGACGACCGAGCTCGTGCGCGACGCTCAGGGTCGTAGCGTGATCAACGTCGCCGATCTTGCGGTGGCAGCTGTCGATGAGGCTGAGCATCCACGTTTCATCGGCAAGCGATTTACCGTGGGGTACTAGCTCGCGAGCGTGGCGTTCAGCGATAGTTCGCGAGCTTGCTGTGCGTGCGCACGGCCTCGGCCCGCGAGTCGGCATCCTCGTCCCGCTGCCAGTTGCGCAACAACTCCGCGAACTGCGGCGCGGGCAGCGGCGGACTGAAGTGAAAGCCCTGATACTGGTCACAGCCGAGGGATCGGAGATATTTGAGCTGCTCGGCCGTCTCGACGCCTTCCGCCACCACCTTGAGCCGAAGGCTGTGAGCCAGCGAGATGATCGCGTGTACGATTGAGGCGTCGACCTGGCTGTCGAGATCCTTGACGAAAGACCGGTCGATTTTCAGCTTGTCGATCGGAAAGCGCCGAAGATAGTTGATGCTCGAGTAGCCGGTTCCGAAGTCGTCCACGGACACGAGGACGCCCATGCGGCTCAATTGCTCGAGGATGGCCGCAGATTCCTCCGGATTGGTCATCACTGCACTCTCGGTGAGCTCGACTTCGAGGAAGCGCGGCTCGAGCGGCGCATCCCGGAGCGCGCCGCCCACGATATCGAGCAGATTGCCTCGCCGGAACTGGGCGGCGGCGACGTTGACCGCGACCCGAAGCGCCGGTAGGCCGCTGCCCTGCCACTCGGCGCATTGCCTGCACGCTTCCCGCAGCACCCATGCTCCGATCTCGTTGATCAGACCGCACTCCTCGGCGAGGGGGATGAAGTCGTCCGGTTGAACGAGACCGCGCTCCGGATGCCGCCAGCGGATGAGCGCCTCGGCGCTGTTGATGTCACCGCTCTCCGTATCCGCCTTCGGCTGGTAGTGGAGCTCGAACTGGCCTGCTTCGAGCGCTTGGTGCAAGTCGCTCTCCAGGTTCATGCGCGCGACGGTCGTCGCATCCATCCCTTCGGAGAAGCGCTGCACGTTGTTGCGACCGCGCTGCTTTGCACAGTACATCGCGGCGTCCGCGCGCGCCATGAGACTCTCCGTCGAACCGGCATCGGTTGGGAAATAGGCCACACCGATGCTGCACGTGACGCGCAGCTCCACGCCGTTGATTCCCATCGCGGCGCGCAACGCTTCGGTCGCGCGCTCGGCCACGCCAAGCGCATCCTCCGGGATCGCAGAGGGGCTCACGACGATGACGAACTCGTCGCCGCCGGTGCGCGCCACGGTGTCGATGTTGCGCACGACCGAAAGGAGACGCTGCGATACCTCATTCAGCACCGCGTCTCCGGCGCGGTGCCCCATCGAGTCGTTGATGACCTTGAACCGATCGAGGTCCAGCGCGAGCAGGGCAAACGGCTGGCCGTCGCGGTTAGCGTGAGCCATCGCCTGAGCGAGCCTGTCATCGAGCAGCACGCGATTCGGGAGCCCCGTGAGGGCGTCGTGGGTTGCGAGATGGCGCAGTTGCCGGTTGACGGCTTCGAGCTTCTCCGTCCGGGCGGCGACGACGTGCTCGAGCGCCTGGACCTGATCGCGCAGCACGCGCTCGTGCTGCCATTTGCGCGCCAGGGCGCTCGCACACTGCAACACCTCGATGGGCTCGAAAGGCTTCTTCAGCACGAGCAGCCTGTCAGTCTCTCCCAGCCGATCGATTACGTCGTTCCAGTCGTAGTCGGAGTGCGCCGAGCAGATCACCACTTGTATGTCAGGATCGATCGTCCACAGCCGCTCGATGGTCTCGAGGCCATCCCACCCCGGGGGCATTCTCATGTCGATGAACGCGATCGCGAAGGGCCGGCCCGCGGCGAGCGCCTGGCGGGCGCGATCTACGCCCTCCACCCCCTGCGAGGCAAATTCGAGCGCATAGGAAGCAGCCTCCGGCTCCCTCCCGACCGGCTCGCCGAACAACACACTCTCGGCCGCGGCGAGCTCGGCGGACGCATCCGCACGGTCACCCAGGATCTTCTCGAAATCTCGGTGGATGGCCGAATTGTCATCGACGACCAAGATCCGGATTCCTGAGTTTCCCGACCCCGTGCTCATGCGCTCCTCCGCTGCAACTCGGCTTCGGCCCCTGCGAGGGGTAGTCTCAGTGTGAAACATGCCCCCCTTGCGACTCCATCACTGCGGGCGATGAGCTCCCCACCCATCTCCCTGGCAAGAATCGCGCTCGAATGCAGCCCGAATCCGTGGCCGTCCTCCTTGGTGGTGAACCCGAACTCGAACAGACGCCGCATCGATTCCTCGCTGATCCCCGTACCTGTGTCCTCGACTTCGATCTGGCAGGAGCCGGACGACGCCGGATGCAGGCGCACGGTGAGCAGCTTCGGACCCTGCCCTGGGCCGCGCATCGCGTGACGAGCGTTGCTCAGCAAATTAGCGAGGATCTGCAGGACCTTGTGCCGATCCAGCACGGCGCGTCCGACGCTCTGGTAATCTCTGCGCACGAGCAGCTCCGAGTCCGTTGGGAAGTGCAGCGCGATGGCGTGCTCGATCAATTCCGAGACCTCAAGCTCCTCGATGCTGCCGCCGTGACGCGCATACGTCTGCTGGGCCGCGACGATCTTGCCGATGTGCTCGACGTGCGTCGCGACCGCTCGTGCCTCATCGCACAGCTCCCGGTTCTCCGTCGCCAGATGCTCCCCGAGTTGCCGGAGATAGGCGGGAAACTCTCGGCCGCGCGGATCGCTTTCGAAGAACGCGCCGAAGCCTGGCGATTGATCCGTCAGAAGCCGCGCCGCTCGCTGCACGTTGATCACGCGGGACTCGCGCAGGCGCGACGACAGGATCGAGGCGGACACGCTCAGACTGTTCAGGACGTTTCCGATGCTGTGCAGTACGCCCGTCGCCACCTCGGCCATCCCCGCCTCACGGGATGCCTCCTGAAGCTGTAGTTGCAATCTGAGCCGCCGTTCCTCCTGGCGCACTTGCTCGCTCACGTCCCACGACACCCCCAGCAAGCGCGACACCCTTCCGCGGTCGTTGCGCAACAGCCTGGCGTGCATTTGCAAGTGGATCGTCGCCCCTTCGGCGCCAGCCATTCGCAGGCGAAACGCGCATGTCTCGCGGCGCTCTCGCACGGCCCTGAGCATCGCTGCTCGCGCCGCCGTAGCGTCTTCAGGATGAACACTGGCGAATAGCTCATCGAGGTTCCGGCGAGGATCGAGACCCGCCAATCCAAGCGACGCGATCTCGTTCTCCGTCCAGAGAATGCGACCCGGCGAGAGCTCATATTCCCAGCAGGCGATCCCCGCCGCCTGCGTTGCGAGCGTCAAGAGGTTCTTGCCGTGCTTCAGGTCCTCGTTGAGCGTGGCAAGGCGCAGCGCGTCCCGCCGGCTGCGAGACTCCAGATGAGCGTCGTAAACCAAGGTAATCAGGGTGATAGTGATCACCGCCACGGCGACCATGGCGATCATCACTGCGAGCCAATTGTTATCGAAGGCGGCTCCGCCGTAGCAGTACGCGCTCGGCCCCAGCATGGCCGCGAACATCGCCGTGTAGTGCATACCCGCAATGGCGCAACCCATCACGACCGCTGCTGAGGCGCGCACGACCCCCAGCAGGCCGGCTCTAACGCCGCGCAGCCGAAAGAAAAGCCAGAGCGCCGCAAAGGAGGCGGTGACGGCAATCAACACCGAGGCGGCGACGAGCACAGGGTCCCAGCCGATCGCCGGCACGATCTGGATTGCCGCCATGCCCGTGTAGTGCATGGCGCAGATTCCCGCGCCCATGACGATCGAGCCGATCGCCAGACGCGGCAGCTTGAGGTCGCGGCGGCTCGAGAGCGACAGCGCAAAGCCCGAGGTCAGCATCGCGATGAGAAGCGATGCCAGAGTGATCAGGACGTTGTAGCGGAGCTGAATGGGAACGGAATAGGCGAGCATGCCGATGAAGTGCATCGACCAGATGCCGATGCCCATCGACGCCGCTCCGCCGAGCAGCCATATTCGCCCGCCGGAACGCTCGGCCTCGGCGACTCGGCCCGCCAGCATGAGCGCCGTATAGGAGACGGCGATCGCCACGAGGATCGAGAGGCTCACCAGCCAAAGATTGTAGGTCGCGTGCATGCCCGGGAATCCCCTCGGTCCGTTATTGCGCGGAATGCACAAAGTGCCGGTTCCTGACGCACCGCGGCAGTGCCTGCATCTCGGTTGCGCGCGGGGGGACTGTGACAGCCTCGACAGGCATGCGCCGCTGCTGCGGACTCGAACCCTCGACCCCCGCGTTATGAGGCCGGCATTCGACTCCAGGTAAGCCGCAAATTTAGCAACTTAGCCGAGGGGCGCCCATTGCGATCGGCACGACAAAGCACGACAGAGCGCGACTTGGAAGCGCTCCCGCGATCGACACCTCGCCCGCGATTCATAAACACCGATTCGGGGCCTGCAGAGCTGGTAGGGTGGGCTCAAATGGGGGGTCAACGCGACGCCGGCCTCGTCCGCGCAGTCGGGCCTTCGGGCTTGGCGGCCGGCACCATAAGCATGATGATCGGCGCCGGCATTTTCGCGGTACCTAGCGCGCTCGCCGCTTCCCTTGGACCCTATGCGCCTCTGGCATTCGTCGCCTGTGCCGTGGGGATCGGCGCGGTCGGGATCTGCTGCGCCGAGGGCGGGAGCCGCATGCCGACGAGCGGTGGGATCTACGGCTATGTTGAGGCGGCGCTGGGCCCTCTGCCGGGGTACGTCGCGGGCACGCTCCTGTGGGTCGGCGACGTCCTCGCGATGGCCAGTGTCGCTGCGGCCCTCGCCGACGTCGCGGCGAGCCTGCTGCCGATGCCCTTCGTAACTGTCGTGCGCTCGGCCGTTATCGTAGGTGTCATTGGAGCCGTCGCCGCCGTGAATGTGGGCGGCGTGACGCGCGGTGCACGGCTCGTCACCGTCGCAACAGCGCTGAAACTTTTGCCGCTCCTCGTTTTCGTCGTGGTGGGCGCTGCGGCCGTCCATGGAGCGAACTTCTCGACCTCGTCCGGCTGGAAACCCAATGGGCTGGGGCGTGCGGTCATCCTCGCGGCCTTCGCGCTTACCGGCATGGAGACCTCCCTGTGCGCGAGCGGCGAGGTAGCCCGGCCAGCCCGGACGATTCCGCTGGCGCTCGCCATCGCGCTCGCGTCAGTGACACTCCTGTACGTGGCCATTCAGTTCATCGCCCAGGGGGTCCTCGGCTCCGCTCTCACTCATTCGGTGGCACCGCTGGCCGATACCATGGCTCGTCTCGGTCCGGGACTTCGCGTCCTGATGCTCGCCGGAACGGCACTCGCCATGCTCGGTACGATCGCCGGTGACATTCTCGGCACACCGCGCATGCTGTTCGCGTTCGCCCGCGACGGTCTACTGCCGCGCGCGCTCGGTCGCGTTCATCCGCGGACCCACACTCCCTACGTCGCGATCCTCTGGTACGCCGCGCTGGCGGTGATCCTCGCACTCACGGGATCGTTCGCCGAGCTTGCTGTGCTCGCGACGCTGGCGTCCGCCGGACTCTACGTCGCCGCATGCATCGCAACGTGGCTGCTCGCGCGCCGCGGCGTGGCGCTCGCCGATGCGCCGCTCAACTTCCGCTGGCTCGGAGCGGCAGCGGTGATTGGGGCGGGCAGCATGCTTCTGCTCATCGCGCTCGGTTCGCCCAGCGAGATCATCGGACTCGCGGCGCTGATCGCGGTCAGCGCGCTCGTGTATCTGGTGCAGACGCGGTTCGTCATCGCGAGCAGCCCCGCCTGAACGCCGGCCGCGGCACGATGCGGCGCAAGCGGAATGCCAAACACGACTGTCGGCTGATTCCGCACGTAACTCAGTACGCGAACCTCGGAACACCGACAGAGGGGGCATATCGAATGAGAATCGGACTCGCCCGGGTCGTGACGGTACTGGCGGCCGTGCTGCCCCTTGTGGCCTCTGCGGCGAATCCACCGACCGCTAATCCGCGGGCATCAGGTCCACGTCGCTCTCCAGCAGGACGCCAGGCGCCCCGCCGGCAAGCACCGCGCGTCGATTCGTTCTCCCCTCAGGGCTACGCCCGACACGTTCGCCAGGTCCAAGTGCGTTTCAGCGCCTCGATGGTCGCGCTCGGCGATCCTCGTCTCGCCGATCCTTTCCTCATCAGCTGTCCCGCAACCGGCAAGGGACGCTGGGCCGACACCCGCGACTGGGTCTACGATTTCGACGCCGACCTCCACGCAGGCCTGCGCTGCCGGTTCATGCTGAAGCCGGGATTGAAATCGCTTTCGGGAGCCCCCGTGAGCGGTCTCGGACAATTCAGCTTCGACACCGGCGGTCCCGCCATCGCGAGCTCACTTCCCCGCGACGGCTGGCAGGAGCTCGACGAAAATCAAGTGTTTCTGCTCCGCCTCGATGCGCACGCCACTCAGGCCTCGATCGAGGCCAACGCCTACTGCGCGGTCGATGGCCTCATCGAGCGCATTCCCGTTCGCGTCCTGAGCGGCTCCGAGCGTCAGGCGATCCTCGCCGAGCGCCGCGCCCTCGGCTACGACTATTTTCGACTCCTCTGGAAGAACGGAGCCGTCACGTATGCCCGTGTGCGCAATCGCGAGATGGAGCGGCGCGAGGGGCTGATCATGGTACTGCAGTGCACGCGGAGCCTTCCCCCGGGTACCCGCGTGCTGCTGCACTGGGGCACCGGCATCACCACGCCGTCCGGACTGCAAACGCGCACCGATCAGCAACTCGCCTTCCGCGTCCGACCCGCCTTCACCGCGCAGCTGCAATGCACTCGAACGAACCCGCGCGCCGGATGCATGCCGGTGCAGCCCATCGACGTCAGCTTCACCGCGCCCGTGCCCCGCGCGCTCGCGCTCGCAATTCGGATCAAGACCGTCGACGGGAAACTCCTCGTCCCCACCGTCCCGCGAAATGCGAACGCGCAGGTCCCGACTCTGGAGCAAGTGAGCTTTCCCGCGCCCCTCCCGGCGTCCACCACACTGACGGTGGTCCTGCCGCCAGGGCTCCTCGACGACGCTGGGCGCACGCTCGAAAATCAGTCGCGATTCCCGCTGACCGTCAGGGTCGATGCGTATCCCCCACTCGCGAAGTTCTCCGGTACCTTCGGCATCCTCGAAGCCCGCGAGGGGGGCGTCCTGCCCGTCACCCTGCGAAATGTCGAGCCCGTGATCGCCGCGCGGCAAACGAGCCTCGGGGCCAAACTCCTGCGCATCGACGCCGACGCAAAACTGATCGCCAATTGGCTCACCCGCGTCGAGCAGGCCGACCGCCCCCGCGGTGAATGGGTCACGGCAACCGCCAATGACGACACGCACGGATTGAAGCCACATCAAGTCTGGCATGACGAAACGGGAAACCGATCGGTCTTCGACTCCTCCGACGCCACCACGCCATTCAACATCGCAATGCCCGGCGGCGGCAAGCCTGAAGAAGTCATTGGCATTCCCCTCAAGCGGCCCGGCTTCTACGTCGTCGAAATCGCAAGCCACGAGCTCGGCGCCGCGCTCTTGGGCACTGGTGAGACCCGCTACGTCGCGACCGCCGCCCTCGTCACTGACCTTGCCGTGCACTTCGAGTGGGGGCGCGAGAGCTCACTGATCTGGGTCACCCGGCTCAGCAACGCCAAGCCGGTGGCCGGGGCGGAAATCGCCGTCAGCGATTTCTGCGATGGGAGCACAGTCTGGCAGGGCCGCACGGGCCCCGACGGCACCGTGCGGGTCGAGAAGTCCCTGGGCGTGCCCCGCATGTTTGCCGGATGCCCCTCCGCAGCCCCGCTCCTCGTGTTCGCGAAATATCGCGACGACTTCAGCTTCACCGAGTCGACCTGGACACGGGGCATCGAGCCCTATTCGTTCGGCCTGCCGCAAGGAAACGAATATACGGCGACGATCTACCACACCGTCCTCGATCGCTCCCTCTTCCGCGCGGGCGAGACCGTCTCGATGAAGCATTTCGTCCGTAGGCATGTGACGACCGGACTCATCGTGCCGCCCGGTGCGAGTGGACCTCATCGCATCACCATCGCGCACCTCGGAAGCAACGAGAGGTATCAACAGAGCGCGGTATTCGATGGCAACGGCGTCGCGACGAGCGAATGGACGATCCCCGCCGAAGCCAAGCTCGGGGACTACATGGTCCTCATCGATGACCGACCAAGCGCACAATTCAAGGTCGCCCAATTCCGCCTGCCCTCCATGCGCGGAAGCGTCGTCGGTCCCTCACGAGCGCTCGTTGCGCCCCGCGAAGTCGTACTCGACCTGCACGTCGCCTACCTCTCCGGCGGCAGTGCCGCCGGCCTGCCCGTGAAGCTGCGGACGCTTGTCGAACCGCAACCCGAGCGTTTCGCCGATTACCCCGACTACACCTTCGGCGGTAAACCGCTGCAGGAAGGCATCACGACGAACGACAACCGATCCAGCGACCTCGACTTCGAGTCCGACGCGACCCAGACCGAGTCCGCTCGCACTCAAACCTTGCCGCTCGTCCTCGATGCATCGGGCTCCGCCCGCGTCACACTCGCGCACTTGCCGCGCATCAGCGATCCCTCGCAACTCACCGCCGAGCTCGAATACGCCGACGCCAACGGGGAGGTCATGACGACGACCGGCACCGTGCGCCTCGTGCCCGCCTCCTTGAGCGTCGGCATCCGCCCGGAGAGCTGGATTGGTAGCCCGGGCCAACTCCGCTTTCGCGTCGTTGCGCTCGATCTGGACGGCAAACCGCGCGCGAATCAACCGGTCGTCGTCTCACTGTATCAATCGACCGCCTACTCGTACCGCAAGCGCCTGATCGGCGGGTTCTACGCCTACCAGACGATTCGCGAGACGAAACGTCTCGCCCCCACCTGCCGCGGCACGACCAATGCCCAGGGGCTGCTGCTCTGCGATGTCAAGCCGGGTACCTCAGGGGAGATCCTCGTGCGAGCGGAGACGCGCGATTCACAGAGCGCAGCGGCCGGAGCGACGACGTCGATGTGGGTGATCGGGGAGGAGAGCTGGTGGTTCGGCGGCACGAGCGGGGATCGAATGGACGTGCTGCCGGAGAAGAAGGAATACGAGACGGGCGACACTGCGCGCCTTCAGGTGCGGATGCCGTTCCGCAACGCTACAGCGCTCGTCACGATCGAGCGCGAGGGCATCCTCAGGCACTTCGTCACCACCCTCCACGGCAAAGCCCCGATCGTCGAGGTGCCGATACGGCCAAACGATGCCCCGAACGTATTCGTCTCCGTGCTAGCGGTGCGCGGTCGCGTACGGCACGCGGAACCCGGCGCAGCAAAGTCCCGCAAAGACGAGGTGACCGCGCTCGTCGATCTCACCAAGCCCGCGTACCGCCTCGGCATCGCGGAAGTGAAGGTCGGGTGGAAGCCCCACCGGTTGGATGTGCAAGTGCAGCCAGCGCAGAAGGTCTACAAGGTGCGCGAGCAGGTCCCGGTGCGGATCCACGTGGTGCCCGCCGACGGCCATGCGCTGCCGCCCGGAAGTGAAATCGCCGTCGCCGCGGTCGATGAGGCGCTCCTCGACCTCTCATCCAACGCGAGCTGGCGCCTGCTCGAGGCGATGATGGGACAGCGCGGGCTCGAAGTGTGGACCTCGACGGCCCAGATGCAGGTGGTCGGCAAGCGCCATTACGGCCGCAAAGCCGTTCCCCAAGGCGGCGGCGGCGGTCGCGAGCCAGACCACGCCCGCCAGCTCTTCGACAGCTTGCTCTACTGGAAGGCGCGTGTCCCGCTCGACGCCGCAGGCAATGCGACGGTGACCATTCCGCTGAATGACTCGCTCTCGGCGTTCCGGATCGTGGCAGTGGCCGAGAGTGGTGCCGAGCTCTATGGAACCGGCAGCGCCACTATCCGCACCACCCAAGACCTGATCCTGCTCTCCGGTCTTCCCCCGCTCGTGCGCGAGGGCGATCACTACGCCGCGACATTCATGGTACGCAACACGAGCGACCACGCGATCAGCGCTCGCGTGCGGGCCGCGAGTCCGATCATCAAAGACAGCCTGACAACCCAGTCCGTTGAGCTTGCGTCGGGTGCGGCGCGCGATCTCATCTGGCAGGTGACCGCACCCGTCGGTGCGAGCCGCATCGATTGGGATGTGACGGCCGGGGCGCTCGGCGGCGCCGCGCGCGATCACTTGAAGGTCAGCGAGCAGGTGATTCCTGCCAATCCTGTGCGGACGTACCAGGCCACCATCGCGCAGGTGACCGGTCCGCTCTCCGTGCCGGTCGAGCGTCCGCTCGATGCGATCGCGGGCCGCGGAGGCCTCGAGGTGACTCTGCAGCCGAGTCTCGCCGGAACTCTGGACGGCGTCCGCGAGTACATGGGCAAGTATCCCTACGTCTGCTTCGAGCAGCTCGCCTCGCGCGCGATCGCGCTCGACTCGCGAAGCGACTGGGACGCAGTCATGGCGCGTCTTCCCGCTTACCTGGATGAGGACGGTCTCATCAAATACTTCCCGACCGACGTGCTGCGGGGCGACGACAGCCTGACGGCCTATGTGCTCTCGATCGGCGAGGAGACGGGCTGGCCGATCCCGCAGTACTCCCGTCAGCGCATGCTTGGGGCCCTCACGGGCTTCGTCGAGGGTCGGATCGTTCGGGATTCGGCGCTGCCGACCGCGGATCTCACGATCCGCAAGCTGCAGGCGATCGAGGCGCTCTCACGCTACCACGCGGCACAGCCCGGCATGCTCGACAGTCTTCAGCTCGACCTCACTCTGCTGCCCACCTCCTCGCTGCTCGACTGGATCGGCGTTCTCGAGCGCACGCAGGGGATACCGAATGCAGAGCAAAAACTTCGCAAAACATTCGGGCTGCTGCGAGCGCGGCTCGATTTCCAGGGCACCACCCTCGGCTTCTCCACTGAACGCCGCGACGCGCTCTGGTGGCTCATGATCTCCGAGGATTCGAACGCCAACCGGATGCTGCTCGCAGTGCTCGATCGGCCGCAATGGAAGGACGACGTACCGCGGCTCGTGCGCGGTGCGCTCGGTCGGCAGCACTTCGGACACTGGAACACCACGGTCGCCAATGCGTGGGGCGTGCTCGCGATGAAGGAGTTCTCGGGCCGCTTCGAAACCGCCCCGGTGACCGGTCGCATCACCTTGCGCTACGGCACCGAGCATCGGAGCCTCCCCTGGCAGCAAGCCGCAGACGCTGCCGCCACCGATCGACCCTCCGTAGCCGCCCAGCCTCCCGCGACAGTGATTAGCCTGCCCTGGCAGCCTGGCCGGCGCCCCCTTGTGCTTCAACAGACCGGGAAAGGCGCGCCGTGGGCGCTGGTGCGCGCGATGGCCGCTATCCCGTTGCGACAGCCGCTCTCGAGCGGATTCAAGATCACCCGCACCGTGGCGCCCATCGAGCAGCACGAGCCCGGCGTCTGGACGCGGGGCGATGTCGCGCGCGTGCACCTCGACCTTGAGGCGCAGTCGGACATGAGCTGGGTCGTCGTGGATGATCCGGTTCCAGCCGGGGCAACGATCCTCGGCACGGGCCTCGGCGGACAATCTGAGCTACTCACCCGCCACGAGCAGCAGACCGGCTGGTCCTGGCCCGCCTTCGAAGAGCGCCGGTTCGACGGCTTCAGAGCCTACTACCGCTTCGTGCCGAAGGGACGCTGGAGCCTCGAGTACACGGTACGATTCGATAATCCGGGGACCTTCAAACTCCCCCCGACGCGCGTCGAGGCAATGTATGCGCCCGAGATGCTCGGCGAATGGCCGAATGCGCCGGTCACCGTGAAGCCGGCCGCGGGCTCACGGTGAGCGGGACAGCGTCCTCGATGGAAATCACCCGGTTCGCTCGACTGGCCGTCTGGTGCGCCGCCGGCCTTGTCGGGCTTCTCGCCCTCATCGTCGTCGTCATCGTCGCCTGGCCGGCTCGTGTGCCGAGCTTCGCCTCGGCTCGCGCCGGATACGTCCCCTCCGACGCTTGGCTGCTCGATCGTCACGGCGTGGTGCTCGCGTCCCGGCGCATCCGCTACGACGTCCGACGCCTCCCCTGGGTGCCGCTCGATGGAGTCTCACCCGCGCTCGTCACCGCGATCGTCAATGGCGAGGATCGCCGCTTCTGGAAGCATCATGGCGTCGATTGGCGCGCCGTCGCCGGCGCGGCTCGCGATGAGCTCGTCCACCATCACCGGCGTGGCGCAAGCACCCTCACCATGCAGCTCGCCACGCTGTTGCGGGACCACCCGCACGCGCGCGATGAAAGCCTGTGGCGGGAAGTGCCGAGAAAGATCGAGCAAATCCGCACGGCGCTGGCTCTAGAGCGCACCTGGACCAAGCCCGAGATCCTCGAGGCCTATTTGAATCTCCTCGGCTATCGCGGGGAGCTGCAGGGCATCGGGGCCGCCGCGGCAGAGCTCGCCGGCAAGACGCCGTCCGGTCTCTCCGTTCCAGAAAGTGTGCTCCTCGCCGCCCTTCTACCGCAGGCCCGACGCGAGTCCTGCGCGCGTCATCGCCCGTGCCTGCGCGCGCGCGCGCACGCTTCATCCCATCGTCGACTGCGATTTGGTCCGCTCAACGGCACGAACCGTCCTTGACTCCGAATGGGCACACGCCCCAGATGCCACGATCGAGCAGGACCCGCTCGCGCCCCATCTCGCCCGCGCGCTGCTCAAGGAGCCTGGCGAACGGCGCCTCACGAGCCTCGATGCGCGCATTCAGCGCCTGACGCGCGACATCGTCCGCAGCCACCTCGATGCCTTGGCCGATCGCAACGTCCGCGACGGTGCTGCGCTCGTCGTCGACAACGCGACCGGGGAGGTGCTTGCCTATGTCAGCGCCTCCGGACCCGGCTCCAATGCGGCCGAGGTCGACGGCGTGGAGGCGCCGCGCCAGGCGGGCTCGACCCTCAAGCCCTTTCTCTATGAGCTTGCGCTCGAGCGGCACTATCTGACCGCAGCCTCCCTCCTCGCGGACTCGCCTCTCAGCCTCGACACGGCGAGCGGGGTCTACCTGCCACAGGACTACGATCACGACTTCAAAGGTCTCGTGAGCGTTCGCACGGCGCTCGCGAGCTCCCTCAATGTGCCGGCCGTCAGGACGCTGGTCCTGACGGGCGTGGAAACCTTCCGCGACCGACTGCACGCGCTCGGCTATGACGGCATCCGCCGCGAGGGCGCGTACTACGGCTACTCGCTCGCGCTCGGCTCAGCCGAGGTGACATTGTGGCAGCAGGCCCAGGCTTATCGCGCGCTCGCGCGGCGTGGGGAGTGGTCGCCGCTGACTCTCAAGCCGCTGCCCGTCTCGCAAGCATCCGACCGATTGCTCGCGGCCGACGCGACGTTCGTCGTGGACGATATTCTTGGCGACCCTGCCGCACGCACCGTGACCTTCGGACTCGGCAGCTACCTGGATACCTCGTTCTGGACCGCGGTAAAGACCGGAACCAGCGAGGACATGCGCGACAACTGGTGCATCGGCTTCTCGCGACAGTTCACGGTCGCAGTCTGGGTCGGGAATTTCGAAGGGGACTCGATGCACGATGTGAGCGGCGTCTCAGGGGCCGCCCCCATTTGGCACGACATCATGGCCGCGGTCGAGAATGGCCTCGTCTCTCGAGAGACTGCGGCGCCCGCGGGCGTTCGAGCGGAATCCACGCGCTTTTCACCCGCCGTGGAGCCGCCGCGGCGCGAATGGTATCTGCGCGGCACGAGCGCCGATTGGTCTGCAACTGGGCGCGCGAACGTCACTGCAATTCCGCCAAGCGTGCGGCCGAGCATCGAGAGCCCCGCGAACGGCATGATCATTGCGCTCGACCCGGATATTCCCCGTGGCAATCAGCGAGTGCTTATCGCGATCCGCGGGGCGAGCGAGAACATGCGGATCGCCTTGAATGACCACGTGCTGGGCCCCGCGCTTCCCGAGCGCCTATGGGTTCCGCACCCCGGCGCCTATTTCCTGACACTCGAGGACAGCCGTGGGCGGCCGCTCGATCGCGTGCTATTCACCGTCCGCGGCACGCCCGAATGACAAGCCTTCAGCCCTTGGGCAGCACGATGGGCCGATCGCGCAGCAACAGAACCCAGTCCCCGTTCTCCATGAGCGCCTCGCGTCCGAGCTCGCGCAGCAGCGCGACCAGCGCGTGATGCCGTGCGCTTGCGCTCTGCATCTCGGCGATGCGCTCGGCAAAGCGCCCTGCACGCTGGAAAATGCCCGCAAACCGGGCGAACTGGTTGAGCTGCGTGCGAATCCCGAAGCGCGCCTCGTAAGTCTCCCAGAGCGCAGCGCCGATCGGCGCGAAACCCATGGTCACGACGATCCACTCCCGCCAATGCTGCAGACGCTCCAGAGGCCCCCAGAAGGCGACGAGGCTCGCCGTGGCGACCAATCCGGCCACGAGGAAGCCGCGCGCACAGCGCTCGAGCCAGTGCAGCCGCCGTCGCTGCGCTCGGGCATGCTCGGTGTAGTAGCGCGTTTGCCCCGCGACCCAGTGACGAATCGCGAGCTCCGGCCGGGCGCTCTGCGGGGGAGGGAGCGCGCTGGCGGCGCGCAGTGCCTCGCGAATCCAGCGCAGCTCATCGAGCTGCTTGCGAAGGTACGAGGAGGCAACGCCATCGGAGAGTCCGGCCTGACGCCAGTAGAACTGTACGCGCAGTCCCTCGGCGAGGGCGCGGTAATCGAGATACCGGCCCTGCACGTCGCGCCGACGCTGCCACACGAGCAGCAAGGTCAGCACGGCGAAGATCGCAAGGTACGCTGCGGGAAGACCGCGGGAAGGCAGCACCTCGGCGTACAGCTCGAAGGCGATCGCGAGGAGCGCTGCGAGCACGAGCGTGAGGCGCAGCACTCGTCGCGTGAGCCGTTGATAGTGGCCTGCCAGCAGATCCGCCGCTGCAAAGGTCCGCGCGAGCGCCCGATCGGAACTGCTGCTGATCTCGGATTCCGGGAGCAAAGAGCGCGCGACGCCTGCTACGCCCGATGACACCGCGCGCCGTGCCCGCTCGCTGTTGAATCGCTCGAGCCGGCTGCAGAACAAATGAAACTGGGACTCATCGCCCCCGGGAGGATAACGCCACGCTGCACTGCCAGAGGCGTTCGCGGCGTCCCCCTCCCGCGACGCGTGGATGTGAAAGACCGGTCCGCTATCGTCGGCGTCGAGTGCCCGCAGGTCGTGCGGGAGCAACCCGGCGGGCCCCTCGAGCTTCAAACGCACGACCGCCGCCGTGCCGACGTTCGAGTCGCTCGGCTGTCCATCCCAGAGAGCCACCAACACGTGACAGTGGCGCGCAATGTAGATCCCCGCTTCTCGGTAGAGCCGCTCGCGCGCGGTAAGCTCGACACTCCGATCCCCGTCCACGCCGGCTTCCACTGGGAGGACGAATACACTCTCGGGGGGAAGCGACTGCACCAGTGCGTGGAACTGCCCAGCGCTGTCCGGAAAGTCTCGCTCGTAGTCATCCGGCTTGAGAGGCAATGGCACGAGGAGCTCGTGGCCCTCCTCCAGCGCAACCTCCGCGACCAGCCGATCGGCTCCTGCAGCCAGCGCCGAAAGGATGCGCAGCGGCGTTGAGCGATAGCGCGCACGAAGCTCCGCGAACAACTCGCGGACCTTCGCGCGGTAGCCCGGAAGGTCGGCGCTTCTCAGATGCCTGTGGCCCGTCACCCCGATGACGATCGGTATGCGTCCGTCCTGCGCCACGGTCGAGCTGGATCGCCGAGCGGGCGCGATCACTTCGGCGGGCGTTGCAGCCACTGGCAGCCATCCACGAAGCGCCGTTGATCGTCCTGCGAGTCGAGCTCACCGGCAAGGCGCTCGATCAGCTCTTGCGTACCGCTCGCCGCCCTTGCCGCACGACGCACCAGAAATCGGGCGATCGGTCCGATGTGTCTCGCCAATAGCGCCTCGAGCTTCTGCAAGTCCGCGTCGGGTAGGCAAGGCTCATGCTCCGCCGCAGCACCCTCGAGAGCAACCGACGCGCGCGCCATCGCAGGGCGGGGCGCATTGGGTGCTCCGTCCCGCCGCACGAGCATCGCGCAAAGATGACTGCACAGCTTGCCGTAGTGCGGCTCGCGGGGCGGGGGAAACGCATCGAGCCAGTGCTGCGTGCTGAGAAAATACTCCAGACTTCCCGAGGGGACCACATCCTCGATCCGAAATGGCAAGATGCGCAACTGCTTGTGGACCGCGCGCTCGACCTCGCGTCGCACTTGAGGCGAGCCATTGCTGCTGCCCGAGAAGACGAGCACCATCACCCGCGCACTCGAGATCGCCTCGATGATCGCCTCGGCCCAGTCAGCCGACGGTGGCACGTCCCGCGGCGCAATCCACACATCGACCCGGTTCGCCTCGAGATACTCGGTCAACTCGAAAGCGCAATCGCGATCGGGCTGCGAATAGCTGACGAAGACCTCGTGTGCCACGTCGCTAGCCGCCGACCATCTTGAGGGCCTTCTCGAGACTCTTGCGCATCCGCTCGAATGACGCAGCAAGCGCCGCAAGCTCGAGGGTACCGCCCATAGCGAACCTCTCCCCCGGAGCTTGTCCGAGACTTACGGCGTCCGCGTGGCGAGTCATGCGGCGCAACGGACGCACCACCATCCCGTAGAGGGTGAGATTGACACCTGTGAGCAGGGTCAGGAGCACCGCTGCGGCGCCGATCATGATCTCGCGAAACACCCGCGTCGCATTCGCCGAGGCCTGCGCCAAGGGCGCCGAGACGATCTGGGCACCGATCACCTCGTTGGGCTGCCAGCCGAACCCATTGTCGCGCCCGTAACGTGCGATGAGCGTGGCAGGAGCGGCACTCGCAAGACCGTGGCAGCTGAGACATTCCGCGCGCGCACGAATGGGCCGCGCAATATACAGCGCGCGCCCGAGCGGCGTGTCCCGCGCATCTTCGATCTGCGTCGTCGCCGGACTGTTGCGGAATTGCTCGATGATGTCCGCCTCCCAGTCCGTCGCGCGATCGCGGGGGTTGCTCGGATTGAGTGTCGCTTCCTTGTAGTAGAAATCGGGATGCCGCTCGCGCAGCGCGAGGAAGTTCTGGGTCGCAGCGTAGTACGGAATGCTCTGAGGTAGGAATCGGCTCTGCATTTGCGCGGCAAGCAGCGGGTCGATTTCGTTCGCCGTGTAAGCGCGGCTGGCTAGTGCGCTGTCGAGCATCAAGCTCGCCGTGCCCAGGACCTCGCGACGGGCATCGGCCCTCAATAGGGCCGAGCAGAGCATGCCCATCGCCAAACCGGCAAGCGTGAAGCCCAGGACGAGCACGGCATTGATGCGGACCAGCAGGTTCATGTGTCCCCACGGCGCGAGAGCAGACCCTTGCGTGCTTTTACCGGCACGAAAGTAGTGGATTCGGGCTTGCCGATGCAAGCATCATCGAACAGCGCACATATCCTCGCTTCTGAAGGCACAAGGGCTATGGACCGGCCGTGGCGGCTTCAAGCCGCGAGTGGTGATGAGCGAGGCATTTCCGGGCGATCGCTACCTGCACAATCAGACCCTCCGCTTCAACGATACCAATACCGTTCACGACGACGCCCTGCACTTCACCGCCGGTCACTCGAGCGCTCTATACCTGGGCGAGTGCGGTCGATCCGACCGCACCGAGAGCGCTGACTCCAAAAAAAGCAATCCAGAATCTGCTCATTACTGCCTCCTAACGATTGCACGTCGGTCGCACGAGGCTTCGCACACGATCAGTGCTTCGGGGCCGCGCAGGGGAAACTCCACCGATGGCATCCCGGATGCGATCCGGCACCGCCGCGCAATGACCTGATCCCCGCGGTAGCTGATGTGCTCAATCCGCCATCCTGTTGATTTTTATCTGCCCCGGCGCGTCGCGGGCACCAGAGAATAGCAGACGGGTGCGCTGGCACCCGATGCCTCCCAGCGAGGGCGGGGGGCCGGATCGCCGAGCTAGAGTTCCGGTCCGGCCAGAGCCCGAATGCATATTTGTGCTCTTAAGAGCTTTCTAGGAAGCAAAAAATGCTCTTAAGAGCAGATTTCTTGAAATTTCCCAGGCAGACTATATGCTCTTGAGAGTATCCTAGATCACTTAAACCGCTCTTAAGGGAACATGGTCGCCAAAAACTCACTTCTCGAAGCCCCGCCCTACCCGGTCGAACAGGCGCTCAAGCGTCTGGGCGAGAACCTGCGCAGGGCCCGCACCCGGCGCAAGCTCACCATCGCAGAGGTCGCCCAAAAGATAGGGACGGGACCCCGCGCTGTGATGGATGCCGAGAAAGGAAAACCTTCCACGACCGTCGGCGTCTACGCCGCCCTGCTGTGGGCCTATGACCTGCTCGGACCTCTGAGCGATCTCGCGAGTCCTGCGACGGATGAGCAAGGGCTCACGCTCGCCTATGCGAAGGAGAAAACCCGCGTCCGCAAGAGCAAAGGTTTGAGCAGTGATTTCTAGAGCCTCAGCTTCCGAGTGCTTTGTCTACATCACTCTGCCCGGCGCGGTGTCGGCGGTGACAGCGGGCCGATTCGTGCTGACCAAGAACGCACGCGGCGATGCCCTCGGACAATTCGTCTATCGCGCCAAGTACCTCGAAGACCCGAATGCGGTCGAGATCGATCCCGTCGCACTCAAGCTGTCAGAGCGCACTTACGAGACGGTCCTGCTGAACGGCGTCTTCGGTGCGCTGCGCGATGCCGGACCCGACTTCTGGGGCCGTCGCGTGATCGAAAAGCACGCCGGCAAGCCCCAGCTCGGCGAACTCGATTACTTGCTGGAGTCCCCCGACGACCGGGCGGGCGCCCTTGGCTTTGGGCTAAACACGACACCGCCCGCCCCGCAGCGGAAGTTCAACAAGACGATCGATCTGGAGAAGCTTCAGACGCTGGCCAATGCCCTGCTCGAAGACGAGCTTCCGAACGATCCGGAAGCGCAACACGTACAGGACCTGTTGTTGCTCGGCACGTCGATGGGAGGCGCGCGCCCAAAAGCCGTCGTGCAGGATGATGACGGTCTGTGGGTGGCTAAATTCAATACGACCCGCGACCGCTGGAACTGTGCCCGCGTCGAGCACGCGATGCTGCGGCTCGCCCGCGAATGCGGCATCACCACGGCGGAAAGCCGCATTGAGACCGTGGGCGGCGGCGATGTCCTCATGGTCAAGCGGTTTGATCGCGAGAAGTCCGCCGAAGGTTATACACGCGCGCGCATGGTGAGCGGTCTAACCCTCCTGCGCGCCGATGAAGCGCCCGAAGCACGCCGGAACTGGTCGTACGTGATTCTAGTGGAGGAGCTGCGCCGCGTTGTGGCAGACGCCAAGCGTGACGCCAAGGAACTCTTCCGCCGCGTCTGCTTCAACGCGCTCATCTCCAACATCGACGATCATCCGCGTAACCACGCGATCATCGCCAAGGAAAAGACCTGGAAGCTCTCGCCTGCCTATGACCTGACGCCCTCGGTGCCCATGAGCGTGGAGCGTCGTGATCTCGCCCTCGATTGTGGCGATCTGGGGCGCCATGCCAATGCGAAGAACATCCTCTCACAGCACGCGCGGTTTCTCCTCGATCGCACAGAAGCCGAGAAGATCGTCAATGACATTAAGGTCCAAGTGCAAGCCACCTGGTACGAGACTGCACGCGCGAGCGGGGTCTCGGAGAAAGACGCGGAGACGATTCGCGGTGCCTTCGTCTATCTTGGGTTCTCGCTATGACTCGGGCATCAGAAATCTCGCGGCCGACATGCCGCTTCGCACCGGCGCCGGGAAGCTGACATGCGGCCTGCAAGTGCCGAAGTGCGAGCCGCGTCGCCCTCACTTGATCTTGAATGGATCCTCTTGTAGCTTCAGACCCGTTTCGATCTTCTCCACCTGATAGGTCACAGTGCCCAGCACTGGCGTGGGAAACTTCGTCGTGATTTTGAATGGAATCTGTACACCACCGATCTCACGATAGTCGGAGAAGCGCACCTCGGATCCGACCATTCCCAGACCGGGCAGGTCGTGTACCTGATCGTAGCCGAGGGTCAGACCGGATTCAGCGTCGAAATAGATCAGCCGCTGATGACCCTCCTTCGGAGCAGCATCAACAATGAACGCGGATTTGCCGTCCATCTCGATGCGCTTGAGCACACGCGCCTGTTCAAATTCGCCGCGCCAGTCGCCGATCGAAAGCATCCAGCCGTCGCGCCGGCTCGATTTGGCCATCG
Source organism: Steroidobacteraceae bacterium (assembly GCA_050738595.1). Classification (GTDB taxonomy): domain Bacteria; phylum Pseudomonadota; class Gammaproteobacteria; order Steroidobacterales; family Steroidobacteraceae; genus JASHUC01. Next base: position 65,145 of record JBOHZR010000226.1, read on the forward strand.
CGTCTGGCATTTCCTGAAGTGGCGACGAAGCCAGGGGCCGGATCCAGGTACGATCGCCCGCTACAACTTGTTCGGTCTGAGCGCCGCCCAGGTTCACCTTCAAGCGATAGTGATCGTCTCCCCCCGTCAGTAGCTCGAACGAGCCTTTGGTAGTCTGCGCAGCGGAGCGCTCGATAGTACCGATCATGCGAACGATGCCCAGCGCGCGGAGTTTGGCCGTGCGCTGCCGTTCGCCTCGGCGCGCAAATAGTTCATCAAGACTGGGCACGCCATCGTCCGGTTTGAGCCGCTGCAGCGTCACGGTGTTTGTACTACGCAAGTCCAGCGCCGTGGCGGGCCCATCACCTTCGCGGTGAAACTTTATTGAATTGCCGGGCTCTTGTGCGAATGACCAGACGTTCTGCTCGGGCTCTTTCTTCAGCTCAGCCACTCCTCGCCACGGTATCTCGAGCGCCAGGCGATTGCGCTCGAGCACGGCGATCATTGGTCTTTGCAACGGCTCGAGCCAATACAGGCCGAGGTACGGGGCGGCGGCCTCAGCGGTGAGTTCCTGCGCGACGGGCGCAGCCTCGGTTCCGCCCAGAAGCAGGCGGTCGATCGCTGCCTCCAGGTCCAACCCGCTGTCGTTGCCGCGCGATTGCGTGAAGTAGAGCACCATCAAATCCTGTCCCGGCCAGGCATAGGCCCAGGTTCCGTCAGACCCGCTGTGTCCGAACACACGCAGCTTTCCGCCTGCGTCGACGTAGTCGATCATGAGCTGGCCATAGAAGACGGAGAGCTTGGGAAAGCCTGTGGGCATTCCGGTAGCGATGGCAGGTGTGAGCGTGCGCTCGACAGCGGCTTTGCTGAGCACACGCGTGTTGCCGGCGCGACCGTCGTCCAGGTACATGGCAAGAAAGCGCGCATAGTCTTTGGTCGTGGAGTACATGCCCTGGGATGCCAGGAAGTACGGGAAGATCGGTTTGTCCTGCGGCGACCAGAAGCGCACCCAATTGCCGCGGCTGCCTGCATAGGCGGAAGTAAACCGTTCGAGCTTCTTGCCGGCCATGGCGACGAGGGGAAAGGTGTCGTGCATGCCGAGCGGTTCGAGGATGCGCTTCGTGATGAATGCTTCAGGCGGCTCGCCGGTGATGGCCCAGACAATCGCGCCGAGCGTATCGGCCCCGTCGTCGCTGTATTGAAATCGAGTGCCTGGTGGGACTGTAGGTCCGTTCTTCCCGCTCGTATCGGCAACGTCTCGAAGGCTGTGGAGCACCTGAAAGTTCGTGCCCAGGAGCGACGACAGCGGTAAGCCACTGGTGTGCGTGAGCAACTGGCGCACGGTGATGCCACGGGATTTGTCATTGTTAAACGATGGAAGGTACTTGGCCGCGGTGTCATCGAGAGAGAGGCGACCTTCATCGATGAGGATCTGCACGGCCGCTCCCATCATAGGCTTGGTCATCGAACGAATGCAGTAGATAGTGTCTAGCTTGAGTGGCCTTTTGCGCTCCTGGTCCCCCAGCCCAACCACCGCGTCCAGAACCGTACGGCGATTCTTTATCACCAGCAACTCGCCGCCGACGACATCGCCTTTTTCCACAATCCCGCGCACCACGTCGAGGAGCTTGCTGAGCGATTGCGACGACATTCCCTGGCTCTCGGGCGTTGCGGCGGGGAACGATTCGGCGGCCCGGCACGGCGCCGTTGCACAGAAGATCAACAGCGCAGTGGCGAGAGCATGCACGCGTGTTCGAAGTTGTGACATTGTGGGGCGCCGCGATGCGACTTCCTGAATGCGTACTTCGTTTCCCAGTAGTTCATTGATCATTCCTGATTCCTCGTTCGTACGTGGCTGCGGATGCCCCCTTCAAGCACCCGCTTTGTCGAATACTTCCTCGACACTGAGGCTGAAGGCGTCGGCAATGCGGAAGGCGAGCGGCAGCGACGGATCGAACCTGCCGTTCTCGATGGCGTTGATCGAATTGCGCGAGACGTGCACGCGTTCCGCCAGCTCGGCTTGGCTCCAGTCCTTCTCGGCGCGCAGCACGCGGATGCGGTTTTTCATGGCCACATCCGCCGGCGCGTCACGACCGTTCTCCGCTTCCCGCCATGCGCCGCTGAAAGACAATGGCGGCGACTACGATGGCCAGCGCCTGCATCATCATGACCAGGGTACCGCCCATCACAAAAGCCACCATCACCGCGCGGCGATTGGTCATATCGAGCGACCCGGTGCCCCGTACGTTCACTACCGCGTTCACCAAGTCGATCAGCAAGTTCATAACCGGATGCAGCGTCAACAACAACATGGTGGCAAAACCTCCCCAGATCCAGCCGTTGGAATGGGCGAACGCTGTCTGGGCTTTCTGCACCTCGTCCAGACGGCGCGTCCACCTATGCCCCATGAAAAGGCTGTAGCCCAATGTTAAGACCATGAACGCTATGGTCAGAACCTGGGCGGCCGCATGACTCTGCCGCGTCAACCACGGCATCACGGCGATGAAAACGGCCATCACGATGAGGAGTGGCAAAAAGAACTGAGTAAGCAGGGCTATTTTTCCAGGAGTCTTTTTTGTCATGAGAGTTTTCCTTTGCGCGAGGCCACGCGGACGCAATGATGAGAGGCAGTTGCTGCAATGCACGCTTCTCATAAAGCACAGTAAGCTTGTCACATTTGTATCCGGATGACAAGTTTTGTGTGCAAAAGAACATTGGTGAGGGGGCGTTAGGCCGTCTCTTTTGGAGCCCGCCTCGCTGGCCGATCCCGGCTGTGTCTCGAACTGCCTTTTGCCGGCTGAACAACTCAGGCTCGAAGGCGGCTCGCAGGCGAGCGGCAGGCCGGTACCCAAAGGAACTGGGACGGCCGCGCCGGACGGTTTCAGGCGGGTTCGGGTGCACGACCTCAAGCACACGTGCGGCCGACGATTGCGGGCAGCCGGGGTGGGGTTCGAGGATCGCCAGGACATCCTGGCCCACAAAAGTGGTCGGATGACGACGCCCTACAGTGCGGCGGAGTTGGGCAACTTGGTGGCGGCAGTGAACCGGATTGCAACCTCACACGGATCTCACACCGGAACCGTGCTGCGATTGGTGGCGTAATGCGTAAGTGTTTGAACTTAAATGGTGGAAAGGGAGGGACTCGAACCCTAGACCCCGGCATTATGAGTCCGGTCCTTGGCCCCACGGTAACCTGTAAATTCAGTAATTAGCCGGAGGGCGCCCGTTGCAATTGGCACGACGAAGCACGACCGATTCCCGCAAATTTCCCCGCACTTAGTGCGGCAGCCGCTCGAACCCCATGTGGTATACAATGTGGATAACGCTCCACATACATATACACATCCATGAAGACGATCCAGATGACTATCGATGAGCGACTGCTGAAGCTCGTCGATAAGCTGAGCCAGGCTCGCAAGACGACGCGCTCGGCATTCATCCGCGACGCGCTCGAAGCCGAGATCCGCCGCGAGAAGATCCGAGCGGACGAAATCCGCCACGCGCGGGGATACGCGCAGAAGCCGGTCGAACCAGGAGAGTTCGATGCATGGTTCAGCGAGCACGACTGGGGCGCACCGTGAATCGCGGAGACGTCTGCTGGTACACCTTCAAAACACCGGATAAGAAGCGTCCTGTATTGATCCTCACCCGCGACTCGGCAATCGCCGTCCTGAACTCGATTACCGTCGCGCCCATTACGTCCACCATTCGCAGCATCCCCACGGAAGTCGTCCTGAATAAGAACGATGGGTTGCCGGACACCTGCGCGGCAAACTTCGACAATCTCCAGACCGTGCCCAAGAGCAATATCGGAGATCGCATCACCAGGCTTACCGCGCGAAAAATGGAGGAGGCGGCCCGAGCAGTGGCGTTTGCCCTCGGACTTGATGCGGCCTCTTACGAGCGGTAATGGCATTAGCGAACAGGGAACGCGGCCCACTGCTAACCAATAAGGACGAAGCGCCGATGGGCTTGCCAAGTACTGAACGCGACACTCGAGCGCTTCGAGTCGACGACGGAGATCGTCATGCGATCGCGCCCGTCCACGTGCACGGGTGGATTCGCAGTATGCCTTGAGTTTCACGCTCGCTTCGGTGAAGCGTGGATCTGAGTTCGATGTCTCGCTGTCAGAGGCTTATGATCGCGAAGAGGGGATCGGCGCCATCGCGCATCAGACGAGGGTGACCGAACACAACGATTCTAGTAGGGGGGAAGACAAAATGAAATATGCAATTTGGATCGTGCGATTTTGGTACGCGGGCTGGATGATTCCAGCCGGTCTCGAGCACTTCGTTCACATATACCCGCAGCCGGGGTACTACACGACTATACCCTTGCAGCACGAGACGCTGTTTGCCTTCCTCCACAGCCACCTGTTTGATGTTGTCAAGGCCGTGGAGATGCTCACCGGAATCGCGGTCCTGCTGGGCTTCTACACCCCGCTGATGCTTCTCGTATGTATGCCTGTTGCATTCTGCGTGTTCTGGTGGGATGCGCCGCTTTCGATGTGGAATTGGGGCAGTGTCGTCGCCGGCGGAAGGGTGCTTGCCAGCAATGTATTACTGAGCGTGGCTCTCATCAGCTGCTATCGCCCGATGTTCCCTCTACGCTCGAAGCCGCAGGCGCTAAGCGCAGCGAGCACCGAGCGCACTGCGACGAGCCCGGCCATGCAGCAGCTCGTACTGGTCGGTCGCTCGATTTTCGGCGCCTGGATGTTGATCGGCGGCGCCAATTACTTTTTCTTCTCGCTGTGGCCGGTGCCAACCGGCCATGCACCGCTCGCCATTGAACTGATGGGCGCGTTTTCTCATTCGGGTTTGTTAGGCGTTGCCATGCTGATCCAACTGGTCACGGGGGCGCTGATCCTCACCGGAGTCTTCGCCCCGGCGGCGCTGTGCGTGGTAATGCCGACTTCGACCTGTGCACTTTACTGGGCACTGCTGGAGCACCAGCCGCTCCCATTGGCGCTGGCGCTCGTTGCCTTTGCCCTCAACGGCCTTCTGATGCTGGCCTACTTCGGTTACTACACGGGAGCGTTGCGGCGCAGCGCATTGACGCTTGGCGAATCAGGGCACGCCACGACCTGGGATACACTGTTCGTGAATCACAAAGGCCGCACCTCCCGCGAACACTTCATCGCCGCGCTGATCCCGCTCGCGATCGTGGTGTGGTTCTACACGCATTCGGGTCCGAACCAGTACGCTTTGTGGGCTGTGTTGGTACTATTGTTCCCCGCCGTCGTCCTACATGCCCGGCGCCTGCACGACATAGGGCACAGCGGATGGCTGCTGCTGCTCCCGGTAATCCTGACGGTCGCCGCCATGGCGATCTGGGATCGTCTGCTCTACCTGGGCGCTCGCCTCAACTTTGCCGTGCCACTCGCCGCGCTCATCGTCTTCGTCGGCTTTTCCCTCTGGGGTTGCATCGTCAAGGGAAGAGCAGAAGCCAATACATTCGGGCCGCCGGCGATGTCATAAGCGTTCAGCCGCATCTGAAGTCCATTTGTTCCTCATGCAATAGGCTGTGCGAGGCGACCGATAGGCCGCCACCCGGCCGCACCTTCGGTCAGAGAAGCTGCATTGTGTGAACGGGCATTGAAGATTGACCAGGGTCGAGGTGACTTTCCGAGCTGGATTGAATACCTGCGCTATCGCAGCCTGGTCCCATTTGGACGCCGATCCATGGTCAATGTTGGACGCCGATTCACACGCGAAGCGGATCGCGGTCCCGTGCGCTGGATTACCGCCACGGCCCGCCCGGCGGCCACATCCCCTCTCCCCGTGTTGGCGGTGGCATAGAAGCGCCTGATTTTGGTGGTGCGGCGCGGTTTTCGGTATGAGAGGGCCGTTGTCGATCGCGGTGGCGGAGTTTTGGAGTGACGGGTCAGAACGG
>JBOHZR010000227.1:0-31206 GCA_050738595.1 Steroidobacteraceae bacterium
GGGGAGACCTATCCGGCGCAAATGCGGATAATGGCGCCTGCGCCTGCCCGTCGGCTTGAGGCGCACGGCGTTCCCCATGCAGATCAGAGAACAGGAAATCACGCACCGCGCGGTGCTCGGCATCGCCGTGCCCGTGATGATCTCGAACGTTTCGACACCGCTTCTCGGGCTCGTCGATACCGCGGTCGTAGGGCGCTTACCCGATCCCGCCTATATCGGTGCGGTCGCCGTCGGCGCGCTCATCTTCACGTTCATCTTCTGGGGATTCGGATTCCTCCGCATGGGCACGACGGGCCTCACTGCGCAGGCCCTCGGAGCCGGCGATCGCGCTGAGGTCGCCGCGAGCCTCGCTCGCGCGGTGCTGATCGGACTTTCGATCGGCATCGCGCTCATCGTGCTGCAGCGGCCGATCCGCGCAGTGGCTTTCGCCTGGATCGGCGCGAGCCCAACCGTCGAGCATCTCGCGCGCGGATTCTTCGATGTCCGAATCTGGTCCGCACCCGCCGCGCTCGCCAACTACGCGCTGCTCGGATGGTTCATCGGGCTCGGGCGCACGGACATCGGCCTCGTCCTGCAGCTCACGCTGAATCTGACCAACATCGCACTCGACGTGCTGTTCGTGCTCGGATTCGGCTGGGGTGTACGCGGCGTCGCGCTCGGTACGACGCTCGCCGAGTACATCGCCGCGGGCATCGGACTCGGCATCGCGCTCATCCATCTGCGGCGCCTCGGCGGCCACGCCGCGCCCGAGCGTGTGCTGGCGCGCGCGCCGCTGCGCCGCGCATTCACGGTCAACTCCGACATCATGATTCGCTCTGCGGCGCTCATCACGGTGTTCGTCTGGTTCACTTCCCAGGGCGCGCGCCAGGGTGATGTGATCCTCGCCGCGAATGCGATCCTGTTGCAGTTCATCACGACGTCCGCCTTCTTCCTGGACGGCCTCGCATTCGCCGCCGAAGCGCTCGTCGGCCGCGCCGTAGGGTCCGCGCGCAGAGAGCTCCTTCGGGACGCCGCTCGCATGACCACACAGTGGGCCGGCATCGTCGCGATCCTGCTGGCGGCCGCTGTCGCGACGCTCGGGCCACGGTTCATTGACGCGCTGACGGTCGATGCGGCGGCTCGCGCCGCTGCGCGCCTATACCTGCCCTGGGCCGCCGCGGCCCCACTCCTCGGCGTCTGGGCGTTTCAGCTGGATGGCATATTCATCGGGGCGACTCGCACGGCGGACATGCGCAACGCGATGCTCGTCTCCTGCGGAATTTTCCTCGCTGCCTGGTGGCTGCTCCTGCCCTGGGGGAATCGCGGGCTGTGGATCGCGTTCTACATCCACTACGTTGCGAGGACGGGAACGCTTCTTTTCTTCTATCCGCGACTCGTCCGCTCCGTGCCCGCTGCCGCATTGTCCGCACGCGACGCCGCCGCTTGAGGCATCACGGCTGCCGAGAGGGCGCAGGGTCTCGTGCTGCGAAATATTCGCAGCAGCGACAGTTCTCGGCGCCGCCGGTGCACCCTCCGCAGCCTCTGCGTTCGTATTACATCCAGGGACAATTCTTACCGGCCACTGGCGCCCTTGGAGATGCCGATGTACTGCCGCAGGTCTGCACTTCTCGTCCTGGGTTTCATGCTTCCAGTGCTCTGCGTCGCGCAGACCCCCGCCCTTGCGGTCCCATCCCTTGCAGCAATGCAGCGCGATGCCGTCGACTCGGTCGATATTACGCTCGGACCCGAGACACTGGGATTCCTGAGATTCATGAGCCGATTCGCCGGTGATCACGATCCACGCGGCGCGGCGGCACGGGATGTGTTGCACGGCCTGCACACTGTGCAGATTCACAGTCTGCAGTTCGCCAGCGACCACGCGTATTCGCAGGCGGACCTCGAGGCACTGAGAGCCCAGCTCACCGCGCCAGGCTTACACCACCTGGTGCAGGTCCGGGATAGCGGCACGAGCGAGAACGTCGATGTCTATTGCGCGCTCGACAACCACATCATCACGAGATTGGTGATTCTCGCCGCCGAGCCGCGTGAGTTCACGCTGGTCAACATCGACGGCGCCATAAATGTCGATCAGGTCGAAACGCTGCGTCATGCCTTCGTGCCCAACCACGGTCGGCGAGCACTGGCGCTCAGCGAATCGGATCGAGGACAGCTCTGGTGAGCAGTGCAATCGGCATGGCCAGCCCGTCAGCCAGACTTGCGCCAGGACTAGCGCTAGGCCGCGACGGCCAGACTTGCTCGCGCAAAGTCTGAACCCAGCGATCCATGAGTGTTCCTACGTATCACGGTCCGCCCCAACGAATAGAGGGCGCCGCCGAAAAGTTAGTACGAGCAATGGCAGAACGACGAGCAGCTTCACCGCGTCAACGACTGTAACGCCACGAGCAAAGTTCGACATGTGACCAAAATACCTGGCCGTCGATAGCAGATCGGGTCCGACAAACGATAGCGTTGCAGCGCAGGCGAGGTAAATCCCGAACCGCCCGTAATGGCGCCCCAGTAGCCAGGCGAATGGCGCTGCGACAAGGATGCACGCGACGGTATGCCACAGCCACGCCCACATGAAGATGCCATAAGGCCTTGGCACAACGTACAACCACCAGGTCGGGAATGGGATTGCAGTCGCATGTCCCAGCGCCCACAGCGAACACCAGCGGTAAAGCCAGAAACCCGCAATAGCCGCGCCGATCAAGACGAGGCGCCTAACCACGGTATTCGCCCTCTAACTCGTCTAAACGCGGCTCGGTTCCGACCCGCTGCCCGCGAGCTGCGATGTTATCCTCCCCGCATGACCTTTCTACAACAAGAATCCGACGAGGCCGTGATCCTCGAGCCTAGCTCGGGCATCGAGCCGCTCGCATCGGTGATATGGCTCCACGGCCTTGGCGCCGACGGCCACGACTTCGTGCCCATCGTGCCGGAGCTGCGGCTGCCCGAGGAGATCGTTCCGCGGTTCGTGTTTCCGCACGCTCCGGTCCGAGCGGTGACGATCAACAACGGCATGCGCATGCGAGCCTGGTACGACATCCTGGGCTTCTCTCAGGGTGCGGCGGAGGATGCGCCGGGTATACGCGAGTCTGCTCTGCTCGCCGACCGGTTCGTCGCGAAGGAGCGTGAGGCCGGCATCGAGTCGAAACGCATCGTCCTCGCGGGATTCTCACAGGGCGGCGCGATTGCACTCCATGCGGGGCTGCGCCGGACCGAGGCGCTCGCCGGAATCATGGCGCTATCGACCTACCTGCCGCTGCGCTCGTCGCTTGCGGAAGCTTCGGGCGCCGGCCGTGACGCACCCATACTCATGTGCCACGGCCGCTTCGATCCGGTCGTGCCGATGGTGCTCGGGGAAACCTCGCGCGATCTGCTGCGGCAGCACGGCTGCCAGGTCGAATGGAAGACGTACCCCATGCAGCACCAGGTTTGCCCGCAGGAGATTGCGGACATCTCCGCCTGGCTCGCTCAAGTGCTCCGCGCACCGGGCTGAGACCCTCGCGCCCTACTGCGCCGGCCCCCGCACCGATCTCGGGTCGTGAGGCCTGCGGCTCCCCACTGGCCAGACACGCGGCCCGTAATGGGGCATGGGCCTGCCGAGCTCATACGCCCCCAGGTCGGGCGCCCTCCCCGTGAATCCGTCCGTGATGGTCGGGAGGATGGTGCCGGCATCGACCGGCGCCGAGTGCGCTCTCAATCTGAAATCGAAATCCTCCGGATCGTACAGATGCTGCGGGTCATTGCGCTGCGGCATGCGGACGTTCCGGAACACATCGAAGTCGACGAGGATGCTGTGCCGGTCCTCGGCGGTGGCACGGCGATATTGCCCAAGCGTCCGGAAGCGCCGAGTCTCGAGCGTGCCGTGATAATCCGCTGCAACTCCGGCGGGCGGTGAGTCCCACTCGAACGCCTCGGCCGCCCCCGCAGTCGCGGCTCCCGCCGCGAGCCGAAAGCCGTTGTAGTCCGACGATGAGTAGTTCGTGTAGGTCCTGAGCGCCAGCACCTTCCCCGACCATTCGTCCGACAGACTGAGATTATTGAGAAAGTGCACGTTCGATGCCTGTCCGAAGAATCGCGTCTGGCCGACGAACGTGTTCTGATACAGGAGCACGCCCGCCGGCGTGTCGACCAGCTTGAGGTAGCCGCCGGTCGTCGTGTTGAAAATGACATTGCGGTAGAAGTAGACCGGCCCGCCGAAGATCGGCTGCGCACTCAGAGCGCCGCCCGTCGAGTTGAAACAGCGGTTCTCGAACACCCGGATGTCGTGCGCGCCGCCGTCCGCCTCGATGCAGTTGTCCGCGTCGTTGTAGATATCGTTGTCGTAGATGTCGATCGAGACGGGCACACGATCGCGCAGCTCGTGCGGCGTGCCGTCCGGGTCGCCATAGGTGTCCACGTCGATGCCGTCGTGCCAGTTCGCGACGTAGTTGTGCGCGATCACGTGCCCCTGGCCGTAGACCTTCACCGCGTATTCCGAAGTGATGAGCGCGGGATAGCCCGGGTACTTCGCCCAGACTGCAGGCGTGAACCAGCTCTGCAGCCGCCGCGGATCGTGTTTGCCGATGAACACGTTGTCTGCGATGTAGAAGTCCTTCGAGCCGGACCATCCGGCCTCGATGACGCGTCCGACGTCATAGACCAGGCTGTGCTTGAGCGTGAAGCCGCTCGAGCCTGCAATCCCTTTGATGCCGAGCTTGAAGGCGACGTTCGTGTTGCGGACCGTGATTCCCTCGAAATAGTTGTAATTGCCGCCCATCACGTTGAAGAGGTTGTCGCATCCGTCGCCGTCGAAGATCACCTCGCCGTCGCCCGCGCTCTTGATGACGATCGGCTTGTCGGGCGTGCCGCTGCCGGTGAGATAGTACGTTCCATCGAAGGGCGTGCCGTACGCGGCGATGCTCCGGTTGAATCCGCTGTAGAGGAAGCGGTTGTCCTTGTACAGACCGGCGTGCACGAGGATCGTATCGCCGGGCTTCACGCGCAGCGCGCTCGCGCGCGAGTGGTCCGACTCGTCGGATCCCAAGTAGTACGCGGCGTTGAGTCCAGTGAACGCTGGCTGCTGCTTCGGTCCCGTGTAGCCGAACGGATAGACGTGATAGACGGCACCTCCGGGAGCGGGCATCGGCTCCTTGCGGGTGCGGATCGTGACGGTCCGCACGCGCTCGCCGTGCACCCCGTCCGGGTCAGTGAGCTCCAAGCGAGCCTCGTAAGCCGTGCCGGGCTGGAGATCGAGAATGCTCCCGGCAAACATGTTGGGCGCGACATAATGAAAGAAATGGTTCGGGCCGCCGTCTCGCGGGAGCCCTCCGATGACGGATTCGTGCTGCAGGCGCAGGAGCGGCAGCGCCTGATGCCAGCGGGCCTCGCCGACCTTACGGTAGGTAACGTTCACCGCCGCATTGCGGTTGTCGTCACCCGCGATGCGCCACTCGAAGCCGAGCGACTCGAGCGTCGGCGGCTCGACCCAGAGCGCACCAGCCGTTGTCGCCCTGCGCGGCGCCGCAGGTACCTCATCCGGCGCTGCGGCAGGTGCGGCCGCACGCTGCGGTTCACGCTGCGCCTCGCCGGGCGCCGCTGAACTCTGCGCACCGGCGCTCGCTGCGTACAGGATGCAAATCGAGGCACAGAGTCCGCGCACGACCCAGCACGCGCGTTCGCTCGGGCATGCCGCGCCGCGCCGTGCCGCGGTCCCTCCGCCCGAGGCGGCTGCGGCCGCCTCACACATTGCGGAGCGCCCGCTCGAAATCGATCTTCAAGTCCCCGCAGATCTGCACCGCCGTCGCCCGTCCGGCGCCGAACACCCCGCCGCCCGGATGCAGGAATGGCCCGACGAGGTAGAGCCGCTCGATGCCCGGCACGGTGTACTGCGCGAGCTCCGGTGTCGGACGGTGCGAGCCGGATTGATAAGTCGTGGTCGCGATCCCATGCAAGTCCCCATGCACGAAGCTCGATGAGGTGCGCTCCATGTCGAGGGGGCTGTCGCAGTGTTGTGCGATGATGTTCGCGGAGGTGAGGTTCGGCAGAAAGCGCCGCGCATGCGCGAGCATCCTCTCCGCGTACTGCGCCTTCGCCTCATCCCAGGAACGTCCGTCCCGGCGCACGTACGGCACGTAATCCCACGCATGGAGCGTCGCGGCCCCTGCCGGTGCGCGCGAGGGATCGAATACCGAGAGCGATCCGAACCCGACGAGCGGATACGGCTCGAGGTTCCCGTAGCGCAGCTCGTCGAACGAGCGCCTGAGCGTTTCATAATCATTCGGCAGCAGCTCGTTCATCACGGCGCGGATCGGCTCGCCCGATGCGGTGCACAGCGGCTCACGGAGCGCCGCGTGCACCGTGATGCAGGCGTTTGGCGAGATTTCCGTCGCGGCCGCCGCCGCGGAAATGCGCGGATCGATCGATTCGACCATCTGCCCGAGATGGTGCGGATGAATGGCGCCGATGACGCATTCCTTCGCGAGGAGCTCCCGTTCATCGCGCGTGCGCACGCCACGCGCTCGGCCGCCCTTGACGAGCACCCGCTCCACCTCGACGCCGCTTTGCACCTCCCCACCGTGGTCGCGGATGAAGGCCGCGAGCGCCGCCGTGAGCTGCCCGCTGCCACCGGCCGGCACGCCGAATCCGTACGCCTCGAGGAATCCGACGAACACGAATACTCCGAGTGCCGTCGCCTTCTCATCGGGGGAGACCAGATTCTCCCCTGCGATGCGCGCGAAGTGCATGCGCACCCGATCGTGCTCGAAGTATTGGCACAGCAGATCGTGGGTGCTCATCTGGGTCAGGCGCCACAGCGAGCGGCCCTCCGGACTCTGGTCCATCATCGCGGTGGACGCGCCGAGCGGCGCGGGCGCGCTGTAGAGCGTGGACTCGATCATCGGCCGCCAGCTGGCAGCCTCCTCGGCGAGCCGCACGTACGCATCCGCATCGCGGGGCGAGAACCGAGCGATCTGCGCTCGCGTTCGCTCGCGGTCGCGGTGCAGCGCCAGGCTCGCGCCGTCCTCGAAAATCGAGAGCATCGGCACTTCCGGCACGATGTACTTCAGCCCGTATTTCGATTTGAGGCCGAGCTCGTCGTTCTTGAGCAGTGGGTTGCCCTGGATGAAGATGTGTGCCATCGAGTGCTGATCGTGCCGGAACCCCGGGACGGTCAGCTCCCGAGTCACGACGCCCCCTCCGAGCCACGCATTGCGCTCGAGCACGAGCACGCTCCGGCCGGCTGCGGCGAGATAAGCGGCCGCCACGAGGCCGTTGTGCCCCGAGCCGATTGCAACGACGTCGAACGATTTCGTCATGGAGGGCCCCTACGACAGCCTCGGCAGAGCTCGAATAATGTTACCAAGTGTGAGGAATCGGGGCCCATTGAAGTTTCGACGTATTTGGCTGCGATTCATCATGCATTTTTCCCGCGCGCTGGGTGTTCGGGAAGAACTTTTCCCGGTAGTCTTTCGTCCCTTCATTCTGCGAGGACTTGAGTGGACGCATTGACTCAGCCGGAAGAGCGGGAGAACGAGGCGCCGACCGTTCTGCGGGAAGCTCCCCGTCCCAGCCCGCCCGACACGGGGAATCCGCCGGGTATCCCCGAAAGCCTGCCGGGCTCGCCCGGGAGTCCCATCGACCCGCAACAAGGAGAGCCTCCCGGAGGAGGCACCCGCCGTCGCAGGGTGTGGATCGGCCTCGGGGTGGTACTGCTGCTGGTCGTCGCCTTTTTGGTCGTGAGAGGCCTGAATCGCGGCCCCTCCCCGGGTGAACGAGGCGGGGGGCGATTCGGGCAGGGCTTTCAAAACGCCGAGACGGCTATCGCCGTGTCCGTCGCGAAGGCGACGGTCGGGGACATCGCAGTGCGCATTCCGGCGCTCGGGACCGTGACCCCGCTCGCGACCGTGACCGTCAAGTCCGAGGTGACCGGCATCCTGGAGCGCGTCGCCTTCAAAGAGGGACAGTTGGTGCACAAGGGCGAGTTGCTCGCGCAGATCGACCCGCGACCGTACGAGGCCACACTCGCTCAGGCGCAAGGCAATCTGGCGCGCGATCAGGCGTTCCTTGCGGATGCGAAGCTCGATCTGAAGCGCTACGAGGACCTCATCAAGCAGGACGCCGTCTCCGGGCAGCAGCTCGACACGCAGCGCTCGACCGTCGCCCAGTACGTCGGATCGGTCGAGGCTGACAAGGGTCAGGTGAACGCCGCGGCAGTCAATCTCGCTTTCACGCGTATCACCGCCCCTCTCACCGGGCGCGTCGGACTGCGCCAGGTCGATGCCGGCAACTACATCACCCCGGGCGATGCGAACGGCATCGTCGTCATCACGCAAGTGCAGCCCATCACGGTCATCGCTCCGGTCGCGGAGGACTACGTCCCGCAGATCGAGCGGCGCATCTCCCAGGGCGCCACGCTGTCCGTCACGGTCAAAGATCGGGCGAATAGCAAAGTACTCGCGACCGGCAAGCTCCTCACGCTCGACAATCAGATCGACCCGACGACCGGGACGGTAAAGCTGCGGGCGATCTTCGACAACAAGGACGGCGCGCTCTTCCCGAATCAGTTCGTCAACGTCGAGCTGCTCGAGGATACCCTGCACGGCCAGCTCGTCATTCCCGAGGCCGCCGTGCGGCGCGGCGCGCCGAACGGCGTCGTATCGACCTACGTCTACCTGGTGAAGCCCGACAGCACCGTCACGGTTCGGCCCGTCGTGCTCGGCACGCTCGATGGGGATCGCGTCGCTGTCACATCAGGCCTCGTAGCGGGTGATACCGTCGTCACCGAGGGCGGTGACCGGCTCCGCGACGGCGCGCAGATCATCCTCCCGGGTGCACAGCCGCCGCAGCCCGCCGCGCGGCCCGCGGGCAAGCCCGGCCAGCGCGCAAACGGACGCCGCTTCCGGCGCTCGGGCTTCCTCGGCGGGGGAGGCCGAAGGTCCGGCGGCCGGCCGCGCTTCTGAGCGGCACTCCGAGCGCGAGCGCGATGCGCAAAGCCCGGCCTGATTCACATCGGCGTGGGGCGCACCGGCCCACGCGGGTCCCCATGACATGAACCCATCACGCATCTTCATCGAGCGGCCTGTCGCCACGACGCTGCTCATGGTCGCGATCCTCGCCGTCGGCTGGATTGCCTACGTCGAGCTGCCCCTCTCGGCGCTCCCGGACGTCGCGTACCCGACGATCCAAGTGCAGACGTTCTATCCGGGCGCGAGCCCGGAGGTCATGACCTCGGCGATCACTGCCCCACTCGAGAAGCAGCTCGGGCAGATGCCCGGGCTCGATCAGATGGCCTCGACGAGCTCCGCCGGCGCGTCGGTGATCACGCTGCAGTTCGATCTGTCCCTTGCGCTCGATGTGGCGGAGCAGGAAGTGCAGGCCGCGATCTCCGCCGCCCAAGTGCTGCTCCCTCAGGACCTTCCTGCCCCGCCGATCTACACGAAGGTCAATCCAGCAGATGCTCCCGTGCTGACGCTCGGCGTCACCTCGAACGTCATGCCGCTCACGCAGGTCGAAGACCTCGCCGATACGCGCATCGCCCAGAAGCTCTCGCAGGTGAAAGGGGTGGGTGTCGTCTCCTTGAGCGGAGGCGAGCGGCCGGCCGTGCGCGTGATCGTCAACCCGCAAGCGCTCGCGGGCTACGGGCTGAATCTCGATGACCTTCGCACGACGGTCAGCGTCGCCAATCAGAACGGTCCCAAGGGCACGCTCGACGGTCCGGCGCGCACCTACACGGTCAACACGAACGATCAATTGACGACCGCGGCCCAGTACGGGCAGGTCATCGTCGCGTACCGCAACGGCGCCCCCGTGCGCCTCAAGGACGTGGCGACTCTCGTCGCGGGCGCGGAGAACGACAAGCTCGGCGGCTGGATGAACACGACGCCGGCGCTGATTCTCAACGTCCGCCGCCAGCCGAACGCCAACGTCGTCGATGTGGTCGATCGCATTCATCGGCTGCTGCCGGTGCTGCAAGCCTCGCTTCCGGCCGGCGTCGATCTCGTGCCGCTCACGGACCGCACCACGACCATTCGTGCGTCGATCTCGGATGTACAGTTCGAGATGGCACTCGCCGTCGGGCTCGTCGTGCTCGTCATCTATCTGTTCCTGCGCAACGTGCCGGCGACGATCATTCCGAGCCTGTCGGTGCCGCTCTCGCTCATCGGCACCTTCGCGGTGATGTACCTCGCGGGATTCAGCCTCAACAATCTCTCGCTGATGGCTCTCACGGTCGCGACCGGCTTCGTCGTCGACGATGCCATCGTCATGATCGAGAACATCGCGCGCTACATCGAGCGCGGGGAGCGGCCGATCGTCGCGGCGCTCAAGGGCTCGGGCCAGATCGGCTTCACGATCATCTCCCTCACCGTCTCGCTGATTGCCGTGCTGATCCCGCTGCTCTTCATGCGCGAGGTGGTCGGGCGGCTGTTCCGGGAGTTTGCGGTGACGCTCGCGGTCACGATCCTGATCTCCGCCTTCGTCTCCCTCACCCTCGTGCCCATGTTGTGCGCGAAGCTGCTGCGTCCCGAGACGGCAGGCGCAGCGCGCGAGGGACACGGCTCGGGACGCTGGTTCGCGCTGCTCATCCGCTGGTACGACCGCACCCTCAAGTGGGTGTTCGCCCACCAGGGCCTGACGCTCGTCGTGTTCGCCGGAACACTAGTCGTCACGGTGCTGCTCTACGTCGAGATCCCGAAGGGCTTCTTTCCCGTGCAGGACACGGGGCTGATTCAGGGCGTCTCCTCGGCGACCCAGGGTATCTCCTACAGCGAGATGGCGAACCGCCAAGTGGCGCTCGCGCAAGCGATCCTCACCGATCCCGACGTGGCGAGCCTCTCCTCGTTCATCGGCGTCGATGGCAGCAACAACACGCTCAATACCGGCCGGTTTCTCATCAATCTCAAGCCCCGCGGCGAGCGCAACGCGAGCGCCTCCGAGGTGATCGAGCGCCTGCGCCGCGAGACCGCGCCCGTCGCGGGCATCACTCTCTACATGCAGCCGGCCCAGGACCTCACGCTCGATGATACGGTGAGCCGGACGCAGTACCAGTTCACGCTCGAGAGCGCCGATTCCGCCGTGCTCTCCACGTGGACGCCGCGCGTCGTGACCGCCCTGCGCGCGCTGCCGCAGTTGAGCGATGTGGTGAGCAATCTCGAGGACGACGGGCTCGCGATCTACATCGACATCGATCGCGACAGCGCCGCGCGGCTCGGCGTGAGCGTCGGAACGGTCGACAACGCGCTCTACGATGCGTTCGGTCAGCGCATCATCTCGACGATCTTCACGCAGTCGAATCAGTACCGGGTGATCCTGCAGACGAATCCCAAGTCCTTCAATTCGGTGACCTCGCTCGACACGCTCTATGTCCCGGCCGCCGGCGGCGGCCAGGTACCGCTCTCTGCGATCGCGCACGTCGACATCGAGCAGCGGCCGCTCGTCATCAACCATCTCGCGCAGTTCCCGGCCGCGACCGTCTCGTTCAATCTCGCGCCCGGTGCCTCCCTCGGCGCCGGGGTCGATGCGATCGAGAAGGCCGAGCAGCAGCTCGCGCTGCCCGACAGCATCCAAACGACGTTCCAGGGAGCCGCCCTCGCCTTCCGCAACAACCTCACGAACGAGCTGCTGCTGCTGCTCGCGGCCGTGCTCGTCATGTACATCGTGCTCGGGGTGCTCTACGAGAGCTTCATCCATCCCTTGACGATTCTCTCGACGCTGCCCTCCGCGGGCATCGGGGCGCTGCTCGCGCTCATCCTCTGCGGCGAGGACCTCACGATCGTCGCGCTCATCGGCATCATCCTGCTGATCGGAATCGTGAAGAAGAACGCGATCCTCATGATCGATTTCGCAATCGACGCCGTGCGCTCGCAGGGTCTCCCGCCGCTCGAGGCGATCCATCAGGCCTGCCTGCTGCGCTTCCGGCCGATCCTCATGACGACGGTCGCGGCGATCTTCGGCGCACTGCCGCTGATGTTCGGCGCCGGCACGGGCTCGGAGCTGCGCCGTCCGCTCGGTGTGAGCATCGTCGGGGGGCTTCTCGTGAGCCAGCTGCTGACGCTGTACACGACGCCTGTGATCTATCTCGCGTTCGATCGGCTCGCGAAGCGCTTCAGCCGGGGCGAGGAGCCCTCCAGCGAGGGCGAGCTCGCGGATACGCCGACGTGAGCACGCATCGCCGCTCGCCATGAACATCTCGGCGCCGTTCATCGCGCGTCCGGTCGCGACCATCCTCCTGACGCTCGGCATCGCCTGCTCGGGCGCCGCCGCCTTCACGCTGCTGCCCGTCGCGCCGCTGCCGAAGATCGACCTGCCGGCCATCTTCGTCAGCGCCTCGCTTCCCGGCGCGAGCCCCGAGGTGATGGCGAGCAGCATCGCGACGCCTCTGGAGCGGCACCTCGGTGCGATCGCCGATGTGAACGACATGACGTCCTCGAGCACCGTCGGCTCGACGAACATCCAGCTGACTTTCGGCAACGATCGCGACATCAACGGCGCCGCTCGCGACGTGCAGGCGGCGATCGAGGCGGCGCGGCAGGACCTGCCGAGCGCTCTGACGCGCAACCCGTCCTATCGGCGCATCAACACTTCGCAGTTCCCGGTGCTCGCGCTCGCACTCACTTCGAACGTGCTCACCCAGGGGCAGATCTACGACGCCGCGGATGCGATCATCTCGCAGCGCCTCTCCCAGATCGATGGCGTCGGCGCGGTGAACGTCAACGGCAGCGCGCTGCCGGCCGTGCGCGTCGAGCTCAATCCGCTCGCGCTCGCGCGCTATGGTATCGGCCTGCAGGACGTGCGGGCGGCGATCTCCAATGCGAATGCGAACGCACCCAAGGGGGCGATCGAAACCGGCGGCATGCACTATCAAATCTACACGAACGACAACGCGCGCGACGCCTCTGCATACCGCAATCTCATCATCGCGCATCGCAACGGCGGGATCGTTCGCTTAAGCGATGTGGCGAGCATCTCCGACATCGAGGATGGGGCGACCGAGAACATCCGGACCTACGGCGTCTACAACGGCAAGGCCGCCGTGACCGTCGAGGTGCTGCAGCAGCCGGGCGCGAACATCATCAAGGTCGTCGACGCCGTGAAGGCGGCGCTGCCGCAGCTCAAGAGCTCGATCGGCAAGAACATCGACATGCACGTCACGTTCGACCGTTCGGTCGGTATCGGGGCCTCGCTTCGCCAGGTCGAGAGGACCCTCCTCATCGCGGTCGCGATGGTGATTCTGGTGGTCTACCTCTTCCTGCACAGTTGGCGCTCGGCGCTCGTGCCGGCCGTCGTCGTGCCGACCTCGCTGATCGGCACGTTCGGCGCGATGTACCTTCTCGGCTTCACGCTCGACACCTTCTCGCTGATGGCGCTCACCATCGCGACGGGCTTCGTCGTGGATGACGCCGTCGTGGTGATGGAGAACATCATCCGCCACATCGAGGCGGGCAAGCCGCGGATGCGAGCCGCACTCGAAGCCTCGCGCGAGGTCGGCTTCACGGTGCTCGCCATGAGCCTGGCGCTCGTCGCGACATTCGTCCCCTTCGAGCTCGCGGGCGGCATCGTCGGCCGGATCTTCCGCGAGTTCGCCATCACGCTCTCGGTCTCGATCCTGATCTCGCTCGCGGTGTCGCTCACCACGACCCCGATGATGTGCGCCCGGCTGCTGGGGCGGCGGCCGCGCAGTGCGCGCCGCTCGCCGGTAGCGCCAACGGCGCCAACGGCACCCATGGCTTCCATGGCGCCCGGAGCGCCCGGCGCCCGCACGGCGCCGTCCGGGCGCTGGTTCGATCGCTGGTTCGATCGCTCTTTCGAGCAGCTGCGCATCGGCTATGAACGCACGCTCGCGCGCGGGCTCGACCATCCACGGCTGGTGATGTTCCTGCTCGCGGCGGTCATCGTCCTCAACCTCTTCTTGTACGTCGTGGTGCCGAAAGGGTTCTTCCCCCAGGAGGACACGGGCCAGCTGCGCGGCGGTCTGCGCGCCGATTCATCGGCATCCTTCGCGCTCGTCAAGAGCCGGCTGAAGGAGGTCACCGCAATCATCCAGTCCGATCCCGCGGTCGACAGTGTCACGGGTTCGGTCGGCGGGGGCGGCGGCTTCGGGCGCGGCGGCGGATTGAGCGCCAGCATCAACGTCACGTTGAAACCGCTCGATGAGCGTCACGCCTCAGCGGACCAGGTCATCGACCGGCTTCGCCCGCGCCTCGCCGTCGTGAGCGGCGTGCGAAGCTTCCTTCAGGCGCAGCAGGACATCGGAGGGGGCGGCGGGGGGCGCTCCGCCAATGCGGAGTACCAGTACACGCTCCTCGGGGACGACGTGAATGAGCTGCGCACGTGGTCGGACAAGCTGCGCCTCGCGCTACAGAATGTGCCCGAAGTCGCGGACGTCGATACCGACGTGCAGCCCGGCGGACTCGAGGCCGATCTCATCGTCGACCGCGATACGGCATATCGGCTCGGCCTCACCGAAGCGCAGATCGACAGCTACCTGGGGGACGCCTTCGCCCAATCGCAGGTCTCGACCATCTACAACCCGTTCAGTCCTCAGCAGTATCACGTGGTGATGGAGGTCGCGCCGCAGTTCTGGCAGAGCCCGGAAGTGCTCAAGGATCTGTACGTGAGCGTCGCTGGCGGAGCGGTCGCGGGGACGATGAGCACTCAGGCCGTGGCCGGGACTTACCAGCTGAAGAGCTCGGCCGCCACATCGGGCGCGGCGACGGTCGCGCAGGACCTCGAGCGCAATCTGCAATTGAACTCGCTCGCGAATGCGGGACGCGGCAATACCTCGACCGGCGCGGCGGTGAGCATCTCGAACGAGACGATGGTGCCATTCTCGGCCTTCAGCCACTTCGCCACGGGCTCGACGCCCGTCAGCGTCAATCACACGGGCACCTCCGCCTCCACCTCGATCGCGTTCAACCTGCCCGATGGCGTCTCGCTCAGTCAGGCGCTCGCGGCGGTCCAGCGCACGATGGAACGTATTCACGTGCCGGTGAGCATCCAGGGCAGCACCTATGGCACCGCGCAGCTCTTCCAGCAGCAGTCGAGCAGCGAGCCGCTCATGCTGCTTGCGGCGCTGATCGCAATCTATGTCGTGCTCGGGGTGCTCTACGAGAGCTACGGCTACCCGCTCATCATCGTCTCGACACTGCCGCCGGCCGGTCTCGGCGCGCTGCTCGCGCTGATCCTGACCGGCACCCAGCTCGGCATCGTCTCTTTTCTCGGCATCCTGCTCCTGATCGGTATCGTGATGAAGAACGCGATTATCCTGGTTGACTTCGGGCTCGATGCGGAGCGGCGGCTGGGGCTCCCGCCGCGTGCGGCGATTGCTCACGCCTGCTCGATCCGCTTCCGCCCGATCATCATGACCACTTGCGCGGCCCTCGCCGCCGCGCTGGTGCTCGGCGTCTCGCACGGCCCGGGCACCGAGATGACCCGACCGCTCGGGATTGCGATCGTCGGCGGCCTCATCGTGAGCCAGCTGCTCACGCTCTACACGACCCCGGTCGTTTATCTCTACGTGAATCGGCTCTCGAGGTGGATCGCGCGCCTCGGGCGGGCCGCATCGCCGCCGCGGCTCGGCCTCGGCGGCTCCCATACCGGAGCCGGCGCATGAGAGGGAAAAGGGGGGTCGGTCTGAGGCAGGCAGGTTCGTCGCGCGCAGCGGCGGCGATCGGTTTGGCCACGGTGATGCTGCTCGCCGCTGGCTGCGCGGTCGGGCCGAACTACAAGCGTCCGCCGTTCATCACCGCGGCGGCATACAAGGAGCAGGACGGGTGGAAGCCGAGCGAGCCTGCGGACACGCTCGGGCGCGGTCAGTGGTGGCAAATCTTCCACGACGCCGTGCTCGATGACCTCGAGTCGCGCGTCGCCATCTCCAACGAGAACATCCAGTCGGCCGCAGCCGCAGTGCTCGAGGCTCGGGCGCTCGTGCACCAGGCGCAGGCGAGCTTCTGGCCGAGCCTGTCGGTCAACACGTCCATGACGCGCAGCGCAAGCGGGTCCAGCGGCTTCGTGATTCCGGGCGGCACGGGCGGCGCGGGCTTCGCCTCGAGCCTCTCCTCGAATCGAACGCTCTACAGCGCGGGCTCCTCGCTCGACTGGGGGCTCGACATCTGGGGCGAGGTGCGGCGCAACGTCGAAAGCGCGCGTGCATCGGCCCAATCGAGCGCCGCCGCGCTGGCCGCCGCCCAGCTCTCCGCCCAGGCCCAGGTCGCGACGGATTACTTCGAGCTGCGCGCCCAGGATCAGCTGCAGCTCCTTCTCAACGACATCGTGGCGGCAGACGAGCAGGCCCTCAAGATCACCCAGGCGCGCTACAACGTCGGCGTCGCCTACAAGGCCGACATCGTGACTGCACAGACGCAGCTGCTGTCCGCCCAAGCTCAGCAGATCAACTCTGGCATTCAGCGCGCAACGCTCGAGCATGCGATCGCGGTGCTCGTCGGAGCTCAGCCCGCCGACTTATCGCTCAAGCCTGTCGGGCTAGCGACCACGGTACCCACGGTTCCGCCCGGCGTTCCTTCGACGCTGCTCGAGCGGCGCCCGGACATCGCGGAGGCCGAGCGCAACATGGCCGCTGCGAACGCCAAGATCGGCGTTGCGATCGCGGCCTTTTTTCCGAGCCTCACGCTCACGGGCTCCCTCAGTTATCAGGGCTCGATCTTCGACAAGCTGATCCGCGCCTCCAACCGCGTGTGGTCGTTCGGTCCGTCGCTGGCGGAGACGATCTTCAACGGCGGCGCGCGCTGGGCGCAGGTCGCCGAGTCTCGGGCGGCGTACCAGGCGACCGTCCACGACTACCGTCAGACCGTGCTCTCCGGCTTGCAGCAGGTGGAGGACGAGCTCGTCTCGTTGCGCGTGCTCGAGAAGCAGGCGGTGATCGAGGAGCAGCTCGTCAAGGCCTCGCGCGAGGCCGAGACGCTGACGCTCAACCAGTACAAGGCCGGCACGGTCCCCTACAGCAGCGTCATCTCGGCACAGACGACCCGCGTCTCGAGCGAGGAGACGGCACTCACGGTGCAGCTCGATCGGTTCACGGCGAGCGTGGCGCTGGTCGATGCGCTCGGCGGCGGGTGGAACGCCTCTCAGCTCGGGCGCTGAACCGCCGCTGCGCGCCGCCGGCGGCGGCGGCAGCGGCGCCCATGACACGGCCGCTCAGCCGGTCGCGAACAGCTGCGCGGCGATGTCGCGGAAGGACTTGAATTCGAGCGCGTTCCCGGAGGGGTCGAACAGGAACATCGTGGCCTGCTCGCCGGCCTCGCCCGCGAAGCGCACGTGAGGCTCGATCAGGAAGCGCACACCGCCCCGTCGCAGCCGCTCGGCGAGCGCCTCCCACTCGGGCATCGCGAGTACCACGCCGCAATGTGGAACGGGCACCCTGTCGCCGTCGACTGGAGTGACATGCGAAGCGAGTCGCCCATCCCGGCCGAGCGCCGGGTTCAAATGGCAGACGAGCTGGTGTCCGTAGAGATCGAAGTCCACCCAGTGCTCTGCGCTTCGGCCTTCCGCGCATCCGATGACGCCCCTGTAGAATGCTCGCGCCTCGGCGATGTCGCGGACCTGCAGGGCAACGTGGAACGGGGTGATCGACATGAAGCCGAAGTATACCTTCCGCGGCGCCGTCATCCGCACCGGCCCGGGGCGAGCACGGCCTCGGGGTGAGATCGCCCCCGCGGGCGGCTCATCCGCCCGCGGCGAGGGCCGGTCCGGGCCGCCGCGAATCCGGGTCTCGCGCGAAGTCGCCGGCCGGGCCGGCAAGGGCGTCTCGGTCATCTCCGGGCTCCCCCTCTGCCGCGCCGAGCTCGACGCGCTCGCCGCGCAACTGAAAAGGCTCTGCGGCGCCGGCGGCGGGGTGAGGGACGGCCGCATCGAGATCCAGGGTGAGCACCGCGACAAGCTCCTCGCCGAGCTCGTGAAGCTCGGCTTCGATGCGAAACGCGCGGGCGGCTGATGCCGGCGCGGGCATGAGGCTCGCTGCGCATGACCTCGATGTACACCGAGCGGCACCTGCGGATCCTTCAGTGGCTCGTCGCAATCGGCTTCTTCATGCAGACGCTCGACTCGACGATCGTCAACACGGCCCTGCCTGCGATGGCGAGCAGCCTCGGCGAGCTGCCCCTGCGCATGCAGTCGGTGGTGATCTCCTACGCCCTCACGATGGCCATGCTGATTCCCGCCTCGGGCTGGATCGCGGACCGATTTGGAATCCGCCGTGCCTTCCTCATCGCCATCGTGCTCTTCGTCGCCGGATCGCTGCTGTGCGCGGGCTCGCGCACACTGTTCGAGCTCAACGCCTCCCGCGTCGTGCAAGGCGCGGGCGGAGCGATGCTGCTGCCCGTCGGGCGCCTGGCGATCCTGCGCGCGTTCCCGAACGAGCGGCTGCTCGCTGCGATGAGCTTCATCGCGATCCCGGGTCTCCTCGGGCCGCTCATCGGCCCGACGCTCGGCGGCTGGCTGGTCGATATCGCCTCATGGCACTGGATCTTCCTCATCAATGTGCCCGTCGGGGTGGCTGGCTGCATCGCGACGTTCGCTTTCATGCCCGAGCACCGCGAGCCGAATGTCGCGCGCTTCGACCTCGTGGGCTACGTCCTGCTCTCCGTCGGGATGGTCGCCGTCTCCTTCGCGATCGACGGGCTTTCGGAGCTCTCACTCCGCCAGGCCACCGTGCTGCTCCTGCTCGTGTTCGGACTCGCGAGCCTCGCCGCGTACTGGCTGCGTGCGACTCAGCGTGAGCATCCGCTCTTTCCGACGAGTCTCTTCAGGAACTCCACGTTCAGCATCGGGGTCATCGGCAATCTCTTCTCGCGCCTCGGCTCGAGCGGCATGCCGTTTCTGCTGCCGCTGCTCCTGCAGGTGAGCCTCGGCTACTCACCGTTCCATTCGGGACTGATGATGCTGCCGACCTCGGTCGGCGCGATCCTCTCGAAGCGGCTCGTGACCCCCGTCGTGGAGCGGGTCGGCTACCGCCGCACGCTCGTAGTCAATACGTGGCTCGTCGGCCTCGCGATGGCGAGCTTCGCCTTCATCTCCGATGCGGAGCCGCTGTGGCTGCTCATCCTGCAGCTCGGCCTGTTCGGCGTCGTGAACTCGCTGCAATTCACGGCGATGAATACCGTCACGCTCAAGGATCTGCGCGGCGCGGCCGCGAGCAGTGGAAACAGCCTGCTCTCGATGGTCCAGATGCTCGCGATGAGTCTCGGCACGGCGGCCGCCGGGGGACTCCTCACGGCATTCATCGACGTCTTCGGCCGCACGACCCGGCACGGACTTCCCGCCTTTCACGCGACGTTCGTCTCGGTCGGCCTCATGACCGCCGCGGCTGCGTGGATATTCTGGCAGCTCGCAGCGGACATTCCCTCGGCACGCGCGGCCGCAGCGGAGGAGCCCGAAGTCGCCGCGACAAAGCCGACCGAGTCGACCTGAGCCTCGGCAGAGGCTCCGCCCGCAACCGGCGCCCTCTCGCGCGGCGAACCCGATAGGCGGCCGCCGCTCGCTGCGTGGCTTGCATCGGCGACGGCATTTCTGTAACTATTCGCTGAGGGAACCGATCAGCCTTTGGTTTTATTGCGACAAGGGGGGCACGTGAGCCGAAGTCGGCCCCAGAGTGCACGGCGGATCGTAGCCGCATAATGGTTTCGGACGAGCCTGCCGGACGTGAGCATCTACCCGATGCTGTGCGGGTGCTGCTCCGCGAGCGCATCGAGTCTTACGAAGAGCTCGAAATCCTGCTTGCTCTCGAGCGCCTGCGGGGAACCGGCAAGACGGTGGAGGAGCTGAACGCTGCTGTGCACGGCGGAATGACGCTCATCGAGAGCGCCTTGCGCTTGCTCGAGGCACGAGCGCTGATCGAGCGCCGCGCCGTCCCGGCAGTCGAGGGTGCGCAGCGGGCCGAGATTCGGTATTTTTACGCGCCGCAGAGCTCGGAGCTGGACGGTACCGTCCGCGCGCTCGCGACGGCGTATGCCGAACAGCCGATTCCCATCATCAAACTCATGAGCGAAAACGCGATCCAGCGCCTGCGCACGGGAGCGGCGCGCGCCTTCGCCGACGCGTTCATCCTGCGGAAGGACAAGTAGATCATGCTGGGCGAGGCCGTCTACGCGCTGTGCGGTATCACCAGCACCCTGTGCGCCGTACTCCTGTGGCGTGGCTGGCGAGCGACAGGGGCGCATCTTCTGTTCTGGGCAAGCCTCTGCTTCGTCGGCCTCGCAATCAATAACATCCTCGTCATCCTCGATTTCGTCTTCCTACCCACTGTCGTCGATCTGTACTGGTACCGCACGCCCTTCGCCCTCGCCGGGATGCTCGTGCTCGTTTACGGTCTCGTCCGGGAAGCAAGGTAGGCGCGCGCATGAGGATGTTCGTCTGGGGTCTGCTCACGATGGCTTGCACCGTCGCGGCGATCTTCTTCTTTCATTACTGGCGGGTCAGCCGCGAGCGCCTGTTCGCCTATTTCACGGTGGCGTTCGCGGCGATGGCGCTCGACTGGCTCGGCCACGCATTCGTCCCGGATCCCACCAATTCGCTCCGCCCCGAGGTCTACGCGGTCCGCCTGTTCGCATTCATCGTCATCCTGATCGCGATCATCGACAAGAACCGGAACGCGCGGCGTCGCTGACGCCGCAGATCGCTGGATTGACTCGCCGCCGGCCGGCAGAGAGACTGCGCGTTCGCCTCTCCACCGCAGAAGGCCCCCCATGACCATCAAGTCCGACTCCGTCGTCTCGATTCACTACACGCTGAAGGACGATGGCGGCCAGGTCATCGACTCCTCGGAGGCCGGCGACCCGCTCACGTATCTTCATGGCCACGGCCAGCTGATCGCCGGGCTCGAGCGGCGGCTCGAAGGCCGCGGCACGGGCGACAAGCTGAACGCCGCGGTCCCCGCGGCCGACGGCTACGGCGAGTACGACGAGGCGCTCGTACAGCAGGTCCCGCGCCGCACGTTGAAGGGTATTGCGAACGTCAAGGTCGGCATGCAGCTGCGCGCGCAGACGGAGCACGGTGCGCGCACCGTCACGGTCACGCGAGTCGCGGGTGATATGGTGACCCTCGACGGCAACCACCCGCTCGCCGGAAAGAATCTCGACTTCGATGTGGAGATCGCGGCGGTGCGCGACGCCACGGCCGAGGAGCTCGAGCACGGCCACGTGCACGGCCCGGGCGGGCACCATCATTGATCGAGTCTTAACGGCTTCCGGCGCATCTGCCGCGCTATTCGCGGGGCAGGTTGATCGGTGACGTCAAGCCGACGACATCGACCACATCCACCGTCACGCGCCTGGCTTCAAGGCGCAGACCAAGCTGCTCTTCCAGTGCTTTCGCGACAACAGCTGGATTAACGGGCGAAGCGGGCAAAGGCCGTCCCCACGTTACTTTGTAGTCGTAGACGCCGTGTAGTCCCGTCTGATCGACTACCGGTGCCACGAGGAAGTGCCCCAGAATCGTGACGAGGACGCGGAGCGGCACACGTTGCGCCTCGATGAAACTGGACGTGATCCCCATCCGCTCTGGGCGGGCTTGTGCTTCCGTTAACTTCGAGCCCTCCGAGCCGACCCGAAGTACAAAGCCGTCCATCGGCTTTCGTTCCGACTTGACGATTAAACCGAAGTGGCTTGCCAGCAGATGCCGAATCATCACCGCGAACTTCGGATCAAGGGGCGATATCGGTGGGCTATCCGCGGTGATGTAGTAGCCGGGCTCCTTGCTCCATTCTCTTCCCACGACCTGCGCGTCAGAGACGTCGTAGGCATCCGAGATGAGCTGCCGCAAGGAGCGATAGCGGAAGCGCCCGCCGTAGGAGAAGTTAATGCTGATCGGCCCGCCGGCGGGCCGGAGCCGAACAGAAACGTTGTGAATTTCCGGTCCGCCGGTGCCCGCTCCACCTCCTGGGGCACGGGCATGTGAGCCCGTCAGGGCGCCGACCGCAACTGGCACGAAAACGGCCGCGCATGCCGCCGCACTGAGCGCGAACTTGCGGACGCCGCTTAGTCTCTCGACCAGCCTGTACTGTAGGATGCGCTCGATTCGTTGCCTCAGATTCGGACCACCGACGCCGGAAACACACGGCAGAGCGAGCTGCAAGTAGTGCTCGCAGACTTTCAGAATGCCCTCGGCGTAGACCTCGCGCGAGTGCCCTTCGGCGAGCACTTGCTCGTCGCAGGCGCGCTCGCGTTCGCTGATCAGTCGGACACCGAGCCACCACACGAGTGGGTGAAACCAGAAAAGAGCTTCCACGAGCATATGAAGCGCTGCGGCGAGGTTGTCTCGCCAAAGCACGTGGCATCGCTCGTGAGCGAGCACGGCGCGCATCTCCGCAGAATTCAGACGGTGTTCCATGCCGTGCGGAAGCACGAGGACAGGGCGCAGGACACCCAAGATTCCGGGCTCGAACTGCGCGCCCGATGACCTCACCGGAATGACGAATCTCAACCCTGTTTCGGTCGATTCGCGCAGCGTGCGCTGGACGACTCGCCACCGAGTGAGCCAGCGGGCAGTGACGACGAGTGTGCCAATGGCCCAGACCACGCCGAAAGCGATCGCGACGGCATCACCCCGGCTCCCAGCGTGAGCGACCTGCACAAAGGCGGTCGCCCCTTCCCCACCAAAGAGCCTCATTGACACCGCCATTTGGCCGGCGAACGCCAAGAAGGACGGATCCGTCGCATGAACCGCGCCGAGAGACCACGGAATATGGGCCCCGAGAGCCGCCAGTAGGGCAAACGGAACAAGAAACTTCGCGGACGCCGCAAGCCACAGCAAGTAGCGGATGCGCGCGCCGTTGGTGCGCAGGAGCAGCGTAAACGTGCCCACTGCGGCCGCAAACAATGTCGACTGCCAGAGATGATTTGCCAGCGAAATGAGGATGGTGCTACTCACGCTTGGCACCCTTCTTCAGCGCCTTACGCGCGTCCTCCACGTCCTTGAGCGTCAACTGCCCGGACTCGATGAGGTGCGAAACCAGCGGTGCAGCGCGACCACCGAAGAAAGCGAGCAGTTCATTGACGAGGAGGCGCTGAGTTGCCTCCCGTGTGACCACCGGCTCGTAGATGTATGCGTTGCTGATCTTCTTCGCGCGCCGGACCGCCTGCTTTGCTTCCAGCCGCGTCAGAATGGTGAGAACCGTGGTATGGGCTGGCCGGCCCTGCTCGGGAAAGCCTTCCTGTATTTCCTTCACGGACGCAGCGCCGTGCCTCCAGAGCACTTCCATGATCCGGAGTTCCAATCGGCTAAGTTTTTTCTGCGACACTTGTAGCATTATCTCCTACATCTGTAGCATAGTCAATCCGCGCCGAATCACCTCTGAAGGAGGACCGACGAGATGAATCGCTCGACCAGGTTACACATAGCCATCCTTTGTTCCACCCTTGTGCTTTCGACGGCTGCCGCGCAGACGAGTCAGTCGAGCCCTCAGGACCAAGCCAAGAAGGCCGTTGCGGTGCGGCAGGCAGTATTCGATGTTCAGAACTTTGCCTTCAGTCCCGCGACCGCGATGCTGAAGGGCCAACCATTCAATGCCGAGGCTGCGGTGACGGCTGGTCAACGCATTGAGATTACGTCATCCATGATTCCCGACGTGTTCAAGGTCGACACCTCCAAATTCACTCTGAATACCAAGGCGCGCGCCGGGATCTGGAGCAACATGTCAGACTTTAGGCAGAAGGCGGCAAATCTGCATGATGCTGCCACGAATCTGGTGATGGCGGCCAAGACTGGCGACAAGTCCGCAACCCTCGCGGCGGTCAAAGCCGTGGGCAAGGCCTGTTCTGCGTGCCACGACCAGTACAAGGACAATTGACGGCGGCGCGAACCTCGGTAATACTACTGGTATGAAGGTCGCTGTCTCCATACCCGATGAGGTATTCGAGGAAGCTGAAGCGCTTGCGAAGCGACTCAAGCGTTCGCGCAGCGAGATCTACAGCCGCGCGCTCGGAGAATTCATCGGCCACCATGCCCCGGAGCGGCTGACCGAGCTGATGAACGAGGTCGTCAGCGAGGTCGGGGATCAAGCAGCGCCTTTTGCGAAGGCTGCAGCCCACCGCATCTTCAAGAGCACGGAGTGGTAATAGGACAGGCCGAGGTCTGGTGGGCAGACCTCGGAGAGCCTGTCGGCTCGGCATCGGGACTGCGTCGCCCCGTAGTCGTCGTGCAGTGCGACGCGCTGAACCGCAGCCGCATCGCCACCGTCGTGTGCGTGCCGCTGACGAGCAACCTGAAATGGGCACGTGCACCCGGTAACGTTCTATTGTCGAGCGCCGCGACGGGACTCCCGCGCGATTCGGTCGCCAATGTTTCGCTGATGGTGGCGCTCGACAAGCTTCAGCTCGACAAACGAGTGGGCAAGGTTTCGGGTCGCCACCTCGATCTGATTTTCGCGGGAATCGATATCGTTCTCGGCCGCTGAGTCGCTGTGAGAATTAGCCCGGAACGGACTGCGAGGCCGTAATCGGATTCGAGGCTGAGCGATATCGCACGCGGCCCGCAGCGCGGCCGGCGGGTCGGGATCTCGCCGGTTGTCGGGCAGCTTGATGCCTCAGCTAGCGTGCCGACTGGCTCAACCGCCGGTAATAATCGGCGACCGACTGCTGATATCCCGGCGGCACGTTGAGCGGCCGATCACTGCGCACCCCCGCGGGTGCGCCTTCGGCCGCGCGACTCAGCTCCAACTGCAGGCGATCCACTTCGCTCAGCACGCGGCCATAGAGTTCTGCCTCCACGGCTGGATCGCCGGGAAAGCGCCGCGGATCGAGCTTCTGCATTGCGCGAACCAGCTCATCGACCTCGCGCCGGCTCTGCGGATCATCCCCGACCGCGCGCCGCAATGTGCCGAGCTCCGTGAGGCTCTGCTGGAACTTCCGCTCCGGGTCGACGCCCGGGGCGGCTTGCGAGCCAGTGGTCCCGAGCGCGGCTCCAGCCCGCCGAGCCGCATCCGCGCTGCCCTGGCGCGCCGGATCGACTCCCGGATCCCAGCCACCGTTCACGAACCCGGCCCGACCTCCCCCACCGGCCGTCACGGGCCCGCCCAGAACACCATTTGTTCCGGCCGCCGCACCGCCCTGCGCATTGCCACGCTGTGCAGAGCCGCCTTGCCCAACCCCTTGGGCTCCGGCCCGTGCACCGCCTTGCGCACCACCGCCGCGATTGGCCTGCATTCCCTGCTCGAGCGCCGCGATGCGGTCGCGCAGCCGCTCGACCGACGCGAGCGCCTCGTCCGTGGACGAAGGCGTCCCACGAGCGAGCGCCGTTCCGGCCTCGCCGATCTGGTCGGCGAGGTGCCGCAGCGAGGATTCGATGTCGCCCTCGCCGGAATCGTCTGGATTCAAATAGCCCCGCCGCATCATGTCGGCGCTGCGCTGCAGCTGTGTCTCGGTGTCGGCCTGGTCGAGATCGTTGAGCGCATCGCGAAGCTTCGAGGCCGCCGCGCGGCTGCGAGGCAGCGTCTCGCGCTCCGCGTTGCGCACCTCGGCCTCGAGCCGCGCGAGATCGTCGGCGAGCTGCTGCCGATCGGCGATCAGGGACGGCAAATCGCCGCTGCCCGGTGCGCCGCGCCCCGCCGCAGGGCCACCCCGTCCAGCGGGTCCCCCCGGCTCCTGCCTCGAGCCGCCGCCGAATCGAGACCCTGGACCGAAGCCGGGCAGCCCACCGGGATAGGCGCCACGTGAGCCCGGCATTCCACCGAACCCCCGCGCGCCCCCCATGCCGGGCGCACCCGCCATGCCTTGGCGGCCCGCCATGCCCAGGGCCCCCGCCGCCGCACGTAGCCGCTCGGCCTGCTGGTGCTCCTCGTTCGCGAGACGCCCGGCGTCCTGCCGCAAATCATCGAGCTGCGATGCGGATTGCTGCTGCTTCAGGCCGCCGAGCGCCGCGACGGCCTCGCGCAGGCGCTCCGCGGCGCTGCGGGCACCGGCTGCATCGTGCTGATCCACGGCACGCCGCATGTCCGCCTCAGCCTCTTGCAAGCGTTCCGCCGCCGCGGCCGCGCTCGCCCCACTTGCCCCGTTCGCGCCACTCGCCCCGCCCGTCGACTGCCCCGACTGCCCCGACTGCGATGCGGCGCTGCCGGATGCGCCGCTTGCACCCGCTTGGTTGCGCGCAAGCTGTTCGACCTCCCGCCGCAGCTCCTCCGCATTGCGTCTCAGCATCTCCTCCTGCCAGCGCTGCTCGGCCGTGCTCGCGGCATTTGAACCGGCGGCAGCGAGGGCCTCCTGCCGCCGCGCGATCTCATCGAGGCGACGCAACACATCGTCAAGCTCGTTGGCGCGTCCGCTGCTCGACTGCGCGTCCTGGCGCGTCTCGTACGAGTTCTTCTGCCGATCGAGCTCGAGATCAAACAAACTCGCCAGATCCCGTCCCGCCGAATTCGGCGTGCCGCCGCCGCCGCCGGCGCTCCCGAACGCCACTTCGATCTGCCGGAACGTGGCTTCCGCGCGCAGCAGATGCTCGAGCGCCTGCTGCTCGGGCTGGAGCGCGTCATGCCATTGCTCCCCCTGCAGCAGCCGAGCAGCGGGCTGCATGGCCTGCGCGGCCGCGCTCATCTCCTGCTGAAAGCGCTGGATCGCCTCGTTGCCCGTGGTCAGATCGCGCAGCTCGACTCGCCCGGCGAGCGCCTGCGATTGCGAGCGCAGCGTGCCCTGCGCCTCGGAGAGGAACTTCGCCTGCTCTGCCGCCTGCCGCGGCGGCGGACTGTCGACGCCCGCCTCCTTCCACGTCGCCGAGATGATCTCCTTCTCACGTTCGGCGATCTGCGCCTGACCGCTGCCGAATCCGCCACCCCCACCGCCCGCCTGCTGGGACTGAGAGAACTCCCGCTCGAAAGGATCGACCTGGATGAACGCGATGTCGGTGCGCGCCACGGTGCGAGCGTCCTTCGCGGTGGCGTAGAGACTCACGACGTCGCCCGGGGAAGCCTTCAACGATTCCAGACTGATCACCGCCGTGCCGCTCGCCTGCTTCGCGTTGGGCTGCGGCAGGAGCGAGATCGTGCGCTCCGCCGCACCGTTGAGCGAGTAGTGCAGTACGAGGCCGTCGAGACCGAATTGATCCGAAGCCCTCGCGCCGACCGTCACCTCCTCGATCGGGCTCGCGTGGTAGTCGCCCGCCGGACGAACGATCGCGACCTGCGGCGGCTGCACCGGCGCCGCCTCGATGAAATAATCCTCCGATATCCGCACGGCCTTGCCGCCGATGCGCGCGGCGACGTGATAGGCCCCGTCCCGCGCGATCTTGAGGGTCCCTTGATAGCGGTCTGCACGCGCAGATCCCTGCATCACCGCTGCGCCCGGCTCCGCGCCCGGCTCCGCGCCCGGCGCGCTCGTGAGCGCGATCTGCTCGCCATCGTCCAGCATCAGGAGCCCACCCGGCATCGGTCGATCGGTCGTCACTTCGATCGACGCCTCGGCGCCGGTGATCGCCCGGACATCGCCGCCCTGATCGTCGACGGCGTCCTTGAGCTGGGTCCACGCCGGGTAGTGCAGGCGCACGCGAATGCGCTTGACCGCCGGGACATCGGCGACACGCAGCCGGTAGTGCCGCGAGCTCACCGGTCCCGCATCGACGTAGTACTCGACGTCATCCGGGATGGCAGTCAACAGGAACTCGTACCCAGGACCCCGCGGCTGCGGCTCCATCGAGACGGACTCCCACTGCGATGCACGGCCGAATCGTGCGTACAGGCGCATTTGAGGGGCCTGCAGGCCGAGCGGCTCCGCGACGACGAGCTGATCGCCATTGCGGCGCACGGCCGCATCCCCGGGGAGGACCCGGATCGCGTAGGGCGGAGTCGAGGGCGTGCCCGTCCAGAGCGCGGCAGCGCCATAACCCCAGTAGCCGGGACCTGCGCGCACCAGCCAGATCAGCACGCCGATCGAGGCGATCGCGAGTCCCGCGAGCGCGGCGAGCGCCTTGTCCGGGACGATGTGCTTGGGACTCGCGCTGCGCGCGATTTTCAACGTGTCCGCCGCGAGCAGCTCGAGGAACGGTTCGCTGTCGCGGTCGCGCTCGGTGAAGGTGAGGAGCCGCTGTCCGAACTGCGGGAACGCTTGCTCGGCTCGCCGCGCCGAGCGGTGGCGGGTGAGGCGCCACAGGGGCAGCGCCAGCCCGAATGTGGCGCTCGCGATGAGCGCGAGCCACAAGGCACCCCGTGCGCTCCACACGCTCGCCGTGGAAAACGCGAAGCGGTTCGCCAGCGCGACCAGGACTACGGTCGCGACCAGAGCCGAGGCCGTGAGCCCGGCCGCGCCGCTCAACAGCGCGCTCGTGCGCAGCCGGCGCCGCAGCTCCTCGACG
Source organism: Steroidobacteraceae bacterium (assembly GCA_050738595.1). GTDB lineage: Bacteria > Pseudomonadota > Gammaproteobacteria > Steroidobacterales > Steroidobacteraceae > JASHUC01. The sequence continues at coordinate 28,246 of JBOHZR010000227.1, forward strand.
TACGATCGCAGTTCCGCCCGCGCGCTCACGAGGCCTCCCGACGCGTGCCGAGATACCGGCTGCTCGCGGCGGACTCGGCGAGACCCGCAGCGAGCAGCAGCACCATAGCGTACCACCACAGATCGTGCCGCGATCGTCCGGGTGAGGCCTGTGGGCCCGCCGCTGCCTGCGCCTCGCCCGGCGCGGTCGCGCGTGCCCCCGGCCGTTGTGGCGCCCCGGGGCTCGCGGACCCGCGCCACAGCGCCAGCAGCTCGGCCGGCATCGGCGCGAGATCCGATTCACGCCGGTCGGCATTCGCCGCGATCAGCTCGTTGCGCCCATTGGCGAGATGCAGCTCGTAGAATCCCGCGCGAGCGAGCTCGAGACGGTCGGCCGCGGCACCGTTCCGGAGCGAGAGGAGGCGCCGTCCGAGCGGATCGATGACCTGCACGCCAACCGCATGCTCCCGCGTGGCGCGCAGTCCGATGAACTCGTCCACGGTATGCGCGGGGGTGCGCGCCTCGATGCCCGCCAGATAGCGCATCAGCCGGTCGGTGAACGCAACGAACACGGGGTGCAGCGGCAGGTCGTTGGTCAGATTATCGAGACCGGAGGCAAGCAGGACGATGCGACCTTCCCCGAACGGTACTTCCTCGAGCAGCGGCGTCCCGTCCGACAGGCGCAGCGCGACGCGCGAGCCCGTCGGGTCCATCCCGGCGGTGTAGAAGAATTTGACGCCATCCCACTCGCCTTGCGAGCCGACCGCCGGATACGCCGCATCGGCCGTCCCGATCGAGACGAAGCGCTCCGCCGCGCGTGAGTAATCGTGCGGGGCGCGCAGCTTCGCGCCGGTGAGCGGTATGCGCCCGCTCTGCTCGGCCGTGGTGCCGAGCGCGATCAGCACACTGCCACCGCGCCGCACGTATCCGCTCAGCCGGTTCAGAAACTGATCGGGAAGCGCGCCCACATCCGAGAGCACGACGAAGGCGTACGGCGCAGGATCGACGGCGGCGGTCCGCTCCACCGCGACCTTGTCCAGGTTGAACGCGGCAGCATCCGCTGCGCGCAGCGCCGTCTCGAAATACAGCGGCGAGCGCGTATCGGACGCCTGATGCACGAAGAGCCCGCGCATCGGGTCCGCGCGCTCGATGGTGAAGTCGTACTCATCGTCGGCCGGCAGCGCATCGGCCGGATCGATCCGCACGGCGCAGCGGTCGAGACCATAGGGGACATCGAGTGCGTCGATCGTGACCACCGCGCGCCCCGCGGCCGGCACGGACACCTGCCGCGCGGCGCTGACGCGGCCGTTGACGAGAAAGGACACCGTTCGCGTGGCCGCGGTGGTTCCGTAGCCCGCGATCACAGCCTGCACGCGCGCCGTGCGCGACCAGAGCTCCCCCGGCGCCGAGACGCTCTCGACCGCCCAGTTCGGCGTCGCTGATCGTGCGACCGGGTGCAGTACGAGCGACACGGAGGCGGGCAGCGCCATCTCCGCGAAGCTCGGAGGCATCCCCGTCTTTTGCATGTCGCTGAAGAGGTGCAGCTCGATCGGCGTGCGCTCGCTCGCGGCCAGCGAGCGCACGGCCGAGGCGAGCGCGGCAAAGCTGCCTCGCGAATCCCCAGGCGCGATGCTCTCGACCGCTGCGCGAAGCTCTGCCGGATTGCGCGTCGCGGAGCCAAGAGCGCTCACCGAGGAGCCGAGCGCGATCACCTGCGCGCGATCGCGCGGCCGCCGTGTCGCGAGCACCGCGAGCGCCTCGCGCTTCGCTTCGGCGAGCCGGCCCGCGGCGCGCATGCTGAATGAATCGTCGATGGCGAGCACGAGGAGGTGCTCGGGCGAGACAGCCGCGCCCGGCCGCTCGATGTAAGGCTCCGCAAACGCGAGCGCCGCCACGATGAGCACGGCGCACCGCAAGGCGAGCAGCAGCCAGTAGCGCAGTCTTCTGCGCCGGACGGCGCTCTGCTCGCGCGGCTCGAGGAACATGAGCGAGCTGAACGGGCGCTGCTCGCCGCTCTGCCGGCGCAGCAGGTGCAGATACAGCGGCAGTCCGACCGCGACGATGCCGACGAGAAAGGCGGGGGCGAGAAAGCCCATCAGTCCCTGCCCCGCCGCACGCTCAAGTACTCGCGCAAGGCCGCATCGAGCGGCTGGTCGGTCGTGAGCCGCCGGTACCCGAGCCCGGCCGCACCCGCGCGCTCCTCGAGCTCCTTGCAGTGCTGAGTGATCCGCTCGCGGTATTCGCGAGCCGCGTAGTCCTGCGACACGGGGTAACGCGCGCCGCTTTCCAGATCGACCAGCACCGCGGAGCCGCCGATGTCGAGATTGAGCTCACCGGGATCGAGCACGTGGAACAGCACGACCTCGCTTCCCCGGTGCCGCAGCGGCTCGATCGCGCGTACGACCGTCTCCGGCGTCTCGTAAAAATCGGACAGCACGGCGATGATGCCGCGCCGGCGCACGAACGCCTCGACGTGCTCGAGGGGTGCCTCGATCCGCGTGCGCGCGCGAGGCTCGGCCTGCTCGAGCGCCGCGAGCACGCGGTGCAGCTGACCTTGACGGCTGGAGGGGCGGACGTAGTCCCGGACCTCCGCATCGAACACCACGAGCCCGGCCGCATCGCGCTGTTTGCGGATCGCGAGATAGCAGAGCGAAGCGGCGAGAAAGCGCGCGTAATCCGCCTTCCTCACCGCGTGCGAGCTGAAGGACATCGAGTTGCTCGCATCGAGAAGCACGGTCAGCACACTCGAGGTCTCGCCGCGCCAGCGCTTCAAATAGAGCCGCTCCGTCCGCGCGAAGGCGTTCCAGTCGATGTGGCGCAGGTCATCGCCCGGGACATAGGCCCGGTACTCCGCGAACTCCTGGCTGAATCCGAAGTCCGCCGAGGCATGCAGCCCGGCGATGAATCCGTCGACCACGGTCTGCGCGATGAGATCGAGGCCGGAGATCGCCGCGAGCACGGCCGGATCGAGAAAGCGCGGCGC
>JBOHZR010000228.1:0-5210 GCA_050738595.1 Steroidobacteraceae bacterium
CTGCGGTGCCGTTCGGCGGGTACAAGCAATCGGGCTGGGGCCGCGAGCGCGGCCGCGACGGCGTCGAGAGCCTGATGGAGACCAAAGCGATCGGATTGTCGCTGTGACGCGCATCGGCTTCGTCGGCATCGGCAACATGGGCTGGCCGATGGCCGGCAACCTCGCGCGCAAAGGCTTCGCGGTCGCGGCCTACGACAAGGATGCGAGTCGCGCGGAGCGTTTCGCGAGCGAGCATGGGGCCGGATGCGCGGCCGCCGCCGCTCCCGGCGATCTCGCCTCGGTCGAGGCGCTCATCACCATGTTGCCGACGGGCGCCGACGTGCGACAAGCGCTGCTCGAGGAGCGTGGCGGCATCGCCGCGCACCTCGCGCGCGGGACACTGGTGATCGACATGAGCTCGTCCGACCCGGTCGGCACGCGCTCGCTCGGGCGCGAGCTCGAAGCGCGCGGTCTCGTATTCATGGATGCGCCGGTCTCAGGTGCCGTCCCGCGCGCACGCACGGGCACGCTCGCGATCATGATCGGCTGCCTCGATCGTGCGGCGATCGAGCGCGCTCGTCCCATTCTGCTCGCGATGGGCGAGCGGCTGTTCGAGGTGGGGCCGCTCGGGGCGGGTCACGCGATGAAGGGGCTGAACAACTTCCTCGCAGGGACCGGATTCGCCGCCGCGTGCGAGGTGCTGCTCGCCGGCAAGCGTTTCGGTCTCGATCCGGCGACGATGATCGACGTGCTCAATGTGTCGAGCGGACGCAGCTGGGTGACGGAGCTCGTGATGAAGGAGCAGGTCATCGAAGGCAAGCACTCGAGCGGCTTCGCGCTCGGCCTGCTCGCGAAGGACGTGAAGATCGCCGCCGATCTCGCCGCCGCCATGCATCTCGATGCGCCCGTCATGCAGCTCGCGGCGAAGCGCTGGGCCGAAGCGCGGGATGAGCTCGGCTACGGCCGCGACAACACGGAGGCGATCCGCGCCTGGGATCGCGATCTGTAGAGCTGCCCGGCGAGGCTGCCTGTGCGGGCCGCCTCGCCAGCGCACCTCGCGAGGGGCGGGCCGCCAGCCCAATCGGGCTAGGCCTGTGGAGTCGCGACGGCCAGGTTGCGTCCCATCTGGATGGCGTCCTCCCGGCGCTGATAGTAGCCGGGCACGCGGCCGGTCTCCTGATATCCCCGCGCCTCGTAGAACGCGCGCGCCGCGGCATTGGATGCGCGCAGCTCGAGCTGGATCAGGAAGGTACCTGCGACGACGGCGGTCTCCTCGAGCCAGCCGAGCAGGACGCGGCCGAGGCCGCGCCGCTGGCTCGCCGTGTCCACCGCCAGAAGATTGAGGTGCGCCGCGGCATCGCCGTACTGCATGATGGCGAAGCCGAGAACGCGGCCAGAGTGCCGTGCGGTGAGCACGAGGCTGTCGGCATTGCGAATGTGGCGCGCCACGCGCTCGGCCGGCCAGGACGGGGTGAGACCCGCCTCGATGAGCCGGGCCGACATCGCTGCGATAACCGGCGCGTCGGTGAGGCGGGCGAGCTCGAGGTGATGCTCCCGGGTCTGCACAGGCTCGAGATTCCGCTCCCGGCGAGCGCCCGTCAATGCCTGTAGAATGCGCCCCCGAATGCAAAGAGCCCGGCCCAGCCTGAGCGTCGTCGTGCCCGTGTTCAACGAGGAGGCATCGCTCCCTGCGCTCTTCGGCAGGCTCTATGCCGCGCTCGACGGTCTGCAGGTGCCCTACGAGTGCATCTTCGTCGATGACGGGAGCCGCGATCGCTCGGCGGCGATGCTGCGCGAGCAGCAGCAGTCCCGGCCGCGCGAGACGCGAGTCGTGCTCTTCCAGCGCAATTTCGGCCAGCATGCCGCGATCCTCGCGGGCTTCGAGCACGCCGCGGGAGAGCTCGTCGTGACGCTCGATGCCGACCTGCAGAATCCTCCGGAGGAGATCGGCCGCCTGCTCGAGGCCGCGCGCGCCGGACACGATTACGTCGGCACGATCCGGCGCGGCCGCAGGGACCCGCTCGCGAGACGCTGGATGTCGCGTCTCGTCAATCTCATCCGCGAGCGCACGACACCGATCCGCATCACGGATCAGGGCTGCATGCTGCGCGCCTATTCCCGGGGGATCGTCGATGCGATCAACGCTTCCCCCGAAATGAACACCTTCATCCCGGCGCTCGGGTACCTCTACGCGCGCGATCCGGTCGAGATCGAGGTCGCCCACGAGGCGCGGTATGCGGGCGCGTCCAAGTACTCGCTCTACAGGCTGGTGCGGCTCAATTTCGATCTCATGACGGGCTTCAGCGTCGTGCCGCTGCAGCTGTTCTCGATGCTGGGACTCACCGTCTCGCTGCTCTCGGGAGGGCTCTTCGCGTACCTCATCTACGACCGGATCGTGCACGGTCCGGACGTGCAGGGTGTGTTCACGCTGTTCGCGATCGTCTTCTTCCTGCTCGGCATCGCGCTTTGCGGTATCGGACTCATGGGCGAGTACGTGGGCCGCATCTACGAGCAGGTGCGCGGCCGCCCGCGCTACATGATCGCGGCGGTGCTCGATGAGACCGCCGCCCCGGCGGCGCAGGGGGCTGCGGCCACGCAAGCAACGAGCGCGCTGCATGCACCGTCCGAGGGCGCGCGTGTTTGAGGCCGCGTGTGTTTAGAGCCGTCGTCTTCGCCTACAGCGAGGTCGGCTACCAGTGCTTGCAGAGGCTTCTGGACTCTCGGGTAGACGTTCCACTCGTCCTCACGCACGAGGACTCCGAGAGCGAGCAGCCGTGGTTCCGGAGCGTCGCGCGCCTCGCGGCCGAGCGCGGCATCGAGACCGCGACGCCGTCGGATCCGGCGCGCCCTGAGTGGCTCGAGCGCATCGCGGCGCTCGCGCCGGAGTATGTCTTCTCATTCTACTACCGGCGGATGCTCGATGCGCGCCTCACCGCGTGCGCCCGCTGGGCCGCGCTCAATGTGCACGGCTCGCTGCTGCCGAAGTACCGGGGTCGCGCGCCGGTCAACTGGGCGATCCTCAACGGTGAGACCGAGACGGGCGCGACGCTGCATTACATGGTGGCCAAGCCCGACGCCGGCCCGATCGTCGCGCAGGAGCGGGTGCCCATCGGCAGCGACGACACGGCGCTCGCCGTCTGCCTTGCGGTCGCGGAGGCGGCGGCGCGGCTCATGCGGGACGAGTTGCCGAAACTCGCCGCAGGGGCGCCGGTCGGGCGCGAGATGGATCTCTCGCGAGGATCGTATTTCGGCGGCCGGCGACCCGAGGACGGCCGCATCGACTGGGACCGTCCGGCGGCGAGCGTGCATAATTTGATCCGCGCGGTCGCACCGCCCTTTCCGGGGGCGTTCACGGAGCTCGGGGGGCGGCGTCTCATCTTCGCGGGCTCGCGCTGGACCGGGGAGCCGGCACGGCATCCGGAGCTGGCGCCGTGCCTCTACGAGGAAGGGGAGGCGCTCTACCTCGATTGTGCCGACCACGTGCGGCTCGCGCTCGCCGGGCTCGTGCTCGATGGCGAGCCGGTCGGAGCGCAGGCGCTCCGGCGCATCGCGGGGCCCAGGCCCATTCTCCTCGATTCCAACACCGTTGAAAGGTGCCTCGCGGCGCAAACATGAAAAAGCTGCTCATTCTCGGCGTCAATGGCTTCATCGGGCATCACCTCTCAGAGGCCGTGATGCGCGGGACGGATTGGGACGTGTACGGCATGGACCTCGAGTGCGATCGCCTCGCAGGCCTCATGGACAATCCACGCTTCCACTTCTTCGAAGGCGACATCACGATCAACCGTGAGTGGGTGGAGTACCACATCCGCAAATGCGACGTGCTGCTGCCCCTCGTCGCCATCGCGACCCCGGCGACCTATATCAGCGATCCGCTGCGCGTCTTCGAGCTCGACTTCGAGGCGAACCTGCCGCTCATCCGCGCGTGCGTGAAGCACAGGAAGCGCGTGATTTTTCCCTCCACCTCCGAGCTCTACGGCATGTGCCCGGATGCGCAGTTCCACCCCTACGAGTCGCCGCTCGTGCTGGGACCCGTTCCGAAATCGCGCTGGATCTACTCCTGCAGCAAGCAGCTGCTCGACCGGGTGATCTGGGCGTACGGGGACGTCGCGAAGCTCGATTTCACGCTGTTCCGTCCGTTCAACTGGATCGGCCCGGGGCTCGATCGCATGACGACGCCGAAGGAGGGAAGCTCGCGCGTGCTCACGCAGTTCCTCGGCAACATCGTGCGCGGGGAGAACATTCAGCTCGTCGACGGCGGCACGCAGCGGCGCTGCTTCACGTTCATCTCCGAGGGCATCGACTGCCTGATGAGCATCATCGCCAATCGGGACGGGATCGCCTCCGGGAAGATCTACAACGTCGGCAACCCGCGCAATGACCTCTCGGTGCGCGAGCTGGCGGAGCTGATGCTGAACGTCGCGAAGACCATCGATGTCTATGCGGAGACGGCCACGCGCGTGCAGCTCATCGAGGTATCCGCCGAGCGGTACTACGGCGCGGGGTATCAGGACGTGCGCAGCCGCGTGCCCTGGATCGACAATACGAAGTCCGAGCTCGGCTGGACACCGCGGATCGACATGCCGGCCGCGGTGCGCAGCATTTTCGAGTCGTACCGCGCGAACCTGCCGGCGGCCCGCGCGCTCGTCGAGGCGGGATGAGCTCAGCCGCGTCCAAAGGCCGCATCGCGCTCAAGGTGGACGTCGATACGCTGCGCGGCACGCTCGAGGGCGTGCCGGCACTCGCTGCGCTCCTGAAGCGGCTCGAGCTGCCGGCGACGTTCTACTTCAGCGTCGGCCCGGATCATACGGGGCGGGCGCTGAAGCGCATCTTCCGCCGCGGTTTCCTCGGCAAGGTGCGCCGCACCTCCGTCGCCTCGCATTACGGCCTGCGCACCCTGCTCTATGGGACGCTCCTGCCGGGACCCCGGATCGGCGCCCGCGCCGGTGCGGCGATGCGCGCGGTGCGGGATGCGGGCTTCGAGGTCGGCGTGCACTGCCACGACCACATCCGCTGGCAGGACGGCGTCGCCTCGGCAGGCGCGCAGTGGACCCGCCGGGAGCTGACGCGCGCTGTCGATGCCTTCGCATTCGTTTTTGGCGAGCGGCCGCGCTCGCATGCGGCTGCCGGCTGGCAGCTCAATCGGCATGCGCTCACACTCGAGGAGGAGTTGGGGTTCGCGTTTGCGAGCGATACGCGCGGGCCCGAACCGTTCCTTCCCTCCCTGGACG
>JBOHZR010000229.1:0-5646 GCA_050738595.1 Steroidobacteraceae bacterium
GCAAAGCACGCGGATACGGCAGCTTCCGCACGATCCGCACCGTCATCTTCATGATCGCCGGCAAGCTCGACTTCTCCAACCTCAACCCCTACGCCGTATAACCCACTCGGTTTTCAATAGAGCCATATTTAGCCATGGGAAACCGAAAGAAAGTGCCCATCGCGCGCGAGCGCCAACGTCTTGTGCGCAACGACTGGATCGCGTCGATAGAACATCGAGAGGATACTCGATCGCGCTGCTCACGCGTCTTGGTGCCGTCGATCAGGTGGAAACGCGGTGGGGCCCGACCGCAGCAGTCAACTTGCCTCTCGCGCGTCCCGACCCCGCGAACCGTTCCAGCTGCGAAATCTTCGACGCACGGTCGAGACGATGCTCGCTTCACTGAAGGTCAGCACCGACATTCGTGCACAGCTGCAATCGCACGGACTTGGAGGAATCCAATATCGTCACTATGACCGGCACAGCTACGCGCTCGAGAAGAAACAAGCCCTCGAAAAGTGGGCGCGGCATCTCACAAAAATCAAGGCGGGAGAGGGGATGGCCTTCTGCCAACGAAGAGGCACCGTGCCCGGGATGCGCGACGGGCAGGTTGACTGCTGCGGTCAGGCCCCACCACGGTTCCAAGCCGCTTTTTTATCCGGTTTCGACCCGGGAGGGTCGGAGAGCAAGGGCGAGCTGCGCCTCGCCGTCTCTACCGGGTAGCCCTGCAAATTGCCTTTCCGAGCTCGAAAACAATCTGGGTAGGCGGTAGAGTCGCAAGGGGTGGCCTGGAATCCCTGAAGAAAATGAGCTACCAGTACGACGTGTTTATTAGTTACCGCCGCAATCCCGAGACGCTCTCTTGGATCAACGAGCATTTCAGGCCGCTCCTGTCACTTCGTCTCGAGTTCGAACTCCAGCGCAGACCCGAGGTCTACGTCGATGATCAATCGGAGGTTGGCTCGTCGTGGCCGCCCGCGCTCGGCGCGGCACTGGGAGTGTCCCGCGTACTCATTGCGCTATGGACTGCCAATTACTTCACGAGCGTCTGGTGTACCCAAGAGTTCACCCACATGCTGGGTCGCGAATCGGAGGCAAAACTGCGCACGGCCGCCCGACCCCGGGGGCTCATCATTCCTGCGTTCATTCACGATGGCAATGCGTTTCCTGCCAAGCAACTCCGAATAGCCCACGATGCGGTGCACGGACACGAACCGGTACCCGACCGTTGGAGGCAGTGAGACCGATGTCGGTTCTGCGCTCGTCATCTGTTTGCTCGTCCGGCGTCGCTTACTTGGTTCGTTTGTGCCGCCGCGCGGCCCATGCCTTTTCCCGCGCCGCGCTCTTTCGCCCGGTGTCCCGCCCGTTCTTTGCGCCTGCTTTATGCCCCGCTTTGCGCCCCGCTTTGCGTCTGGGGGCTTCGCAACCTCACGGGCTGCAGCTCGACGCTTCCGCGTCCTTACCGCTTTCCGAGCGGCCTCGGTGCGATCGGCCATTTGCGTCCCTCTCGATTCCTGCGCTTACCCCCACGCTTACAATGAATGGAGCATGCACGAGCGTCGCAGGCCGCTAGCGCTGCTCCAGCGGATCGGTTTACGAGCCGAGCGCGGTGCCCACCACGGTACCTCAAGGGCCCTGGAGCAAGATCAAAGCCGCTTGCACTTGCGCTCCGACGGCGCGCGTCCAAGGGCGCCCAACGCTATACAAGGGCAGCCAGTCCGCTACTGCAACCGTACTGCAACGGGAAGGGGTTGAACGCCCTAGTAGGCACTCCTGACGCAGCGTAAGCGATTGTTTTTATGGCTCCCCGGGTTGGACTCGAACCAACGACCAACGGATTAACAGTCCGACGCTCTACCGCTGAGCTACCGGGGAACACTGGGAGGCGGGCAGGCGGCCGCGAATTGTGCGGACGGCATCTGCTGCCGTCAAGCGAGCCCGAGCCGATCAGTTCCGCGGCCGCGCCTTCCCCCGGGGGCTTCGGAGGAGGAATCCGGCGTAAGCGACCCCGTTGATGACGAGCAGCACGGCTGCGAGCACGCCCTGCGTGTGGCGGGTGAGGCCGGGCGGATAGAGTACCGGCAGCAGGTAATGCTCGATGAATCCTCCCGAGTATCCCGCCTCGCCCGCCAGGGCTCGCAGATGGTTCTCGAGAGGAGTGAGCGGACAGATATTCCCGCTCAGCTCGATCCACGTGCCCCAGGCGAGTGCGGGCAAGTGGGCTAGCGCGGCGGGCCGCCAGCGCCAGGTGAGAAAGCCGCCGGCGACGACGAACGCGACGAATGCGAGATGCGCCAGAACGAGGATGTCGGCGAGGAGTCTCGGAGTGATGGGCGGCATTGGGGCAGGGGGCCTGCAAATATGCAGCAGCGGACGGTGCGCTGCGGCACCCCTGCGCGGCGGCACCGCGGCACCGACAGGAGGCCATCGTGCTCCGCTGCCGCCGTGAGCCGCGGCGCTGCGCTCAGGCCGTCTTTGCGACCTGTGCCGTCCCGGTGCTCAGCACTCGCCGCATGCGCTCGAGCGCCTTCTCGAGCGTCTGCATGCTGCAGGCGAAGGAGAGGCGGATATGTCCCGGCGCCCCAAAGGGCCCGCCAGGCACCACTGCGAGTCCGCCGCGCTCGAGCAGAACCTCCGCGAACTCGCCGTCGTCGCGGCAGCCGAGTGCGATCATCGCTTTGCTCACGTCCGCGAAGGCATAGAACGTGCCGGCGCCCGCCACGCACGAGACGCCAGGGAGCGAGTTCAGTCCCCCGACGATGAAGTCGTGGCGGGCCTTGAACGCCTGGGTCATCTCCGCGATGCAGGCTTGGTCCCCATTCAGCGCGACAGTTGCTGCCTTCTGGGCGATGCTCGAGGCGTTCGAGGTGCTCTGGCCCTGGATCGTCGCCATCGCGGCGACGATCTCCTTCGGACCGCCGCAATATCCGAGGCGCCAACCGGTCATCGCGTATGCCTTCGAGACGCCGTTGATCGTCACGGTGCGGGCATAGAGCTCGGGGACGGACGTGAGCAGGCTGCAGAACGGCTCCCCGCCCCAGTAGATCTTCTCGTACATGTCGTCGGTGCCGACGACGATGCGCGGGTACTGCAGGAGCACCTCACCGAGGGCGCGCAGTTCCGCGCGCGTGTAGGCGGCGCCCGTCGGGTTGCAGGGACTGTTGAGCAGAACGAGCCGGGTCTTCGGCGTGATGGATGCCGCGAGCTGGCGCGCCGTGACCTTGTAGCCCTGCGCGGGCCCCGCAAAAGGCGTGACCGGCAGGCCGTCGGCGAGCAGCACCATGTCCGGGTAGGAGACCCAGTAGGGGGCCGGGATGATCGCTTCGTCGCCCGGGTCGAGCACCGACATGCACAGGTTGTAGATCGTCTGCTTCGCGCCCGAGGAGACGAGGATCTGGTTGCGCTCGTAGCGGATGCCGTTGTCGCGCTGGAATTTCGCGACGATCGCATCCCTCAGCTCGTTGATCCCCTCGACGGCGGTATAGCGCGTGAAGCCGCTCTGGATCGCCTCGATCCCGGCCTGCGCGATGTGCCGCGGGGTGTCGAAATCGGGCTCTCCGGCGCCAAGGCCGATGACATCGTGCCCCTCGGCCTTGAGGCGGGCGGCACGGGCGGTGACGGCAAGCGTGGGGGAGGGCTTGACGCGTTGGACGCGTCGCGAGACGGGTAGGCTCACGGGGTTCCTTGAAGAGCGCTCGATAGCGGATCGAAAGGGGTGCGACGGCTTCAGTGCGAGGGCTTCGGCTATATTACGGGATCGCGGCCGCCTGACCAACTTCGCGCGGGCGGGGCCAAGGAGAGTCTGCTTGGAGAATTCGGGTTTCGCCCTCGTGGCGGATCATGAGCCTTCAGGCGATCAGCCCCAGGCCATCGCCAAGCTCATCGAAGGGCTCCAGAGCGGACTCGCGCACCAGACGCTGCTCGGTGTCACCGGAAGCGGGAAGACATACTCCATTGCGAGCGTGATCGATCGCATCCAGCGTCCGACGCTCGTCCTCGCGCACAACAAGACACTCGCCGCGCAGCTTTACGGGGAGTTCCGCGGCCTCTTTCCGCGCAACGCCGTCGAATATTTCGTCTCCTACTACGACTACTACCAGCCCGAGGCGTACGTCCCCTCGAGCGACACCTACATCGAGAAAGACGCCTCGATCAATGAGCACATCGAGCAGATGCGCCTCTCGGCGACCAAGGCGCTGCTCGAGCGCCCGGACTCGATCATCGTTGCGACCGTCTCCTCGATCTACGGCCTCGGCGATCCTCAGGCCTACCTGTCGATGGTGCTGCACCTCGTGCGCGGCGACCACCTGGATCAGCGCAAGCTCCTGCGCCGGCTCGCCGACATGCAGTACACGCGCAACGAGCTCGACCTCTCGCAGGGCACCTACCGTGTACGGGGCGATGTGATCGACATCTTCCCCGCCGAGTCGGAGCGCGAGGCCGTGCGGGTGGAGCTGTTCGACGATGTGATCGACTCGATCACGCTGTTCGATCCGCTGACGGGCGCGATCTCGCGGAGGGTGCCGCGCTACACCGTTTATCCCGGCACGCACTACGTGACGCCGCGCGAGCGGCTGATCGGCGCGGTCGACCACATCCGCGAGGAGCTGCGCGTGCGCCTGGCGGAGCTGCGCGCAGGCGGAAGGCTCCTCGAGGCACAGCGGCTCGAGCAGCGCACGCTGTTCGATATGGAAATGATGAAAGAGGTCGGCTACTGCGCCGGCATCGAGAACTACTCGCGCTATCTCTCCGGCCGGGCGCCGGGCGAGCCGCCGCCGTGCCTCTTCGATTATCTGCCTCGCAATGCGCTGCTCGTGATCGACGAGAGCCATCAGACGATTCCGCAGCTCGGTGCGATGTACCGGGGCGATCGCTCGCGCAAGGAGACGCTCGTCGAGTACGGCTTCCGGCTGCCCTCGGCGCTCGACAATCGCCCGCTCAAATTCGAAGAGTGGGAGCAGCTCGCCCCCCAGATGATCTTCGTCTCGGCGACGCCCAGGCCGTACGAGCTCAGCCGCTCTGCACAGGTCGTCGAGCAAGTCGTCCGTCCGACCGGGCTCGTCGACCCGCAGGTCGAGGTGCGGCCCGTGCGCACGCAGGTGGACGACCTGATGTCGGAGATCCGCCTCTGCGCCGAGCGCGACGAGCGCGTGCTCGTCACGACGCTCACGAAGCGGATGGCGGAGGACCTCACGGAGTACCTGCACGAGCACGGCGTGCGCGTTCGCTACCTGCACTCGGACATCGAGACCGTCGAGCGGACCGAGATCATCCGCGACTTGCGGCTCGGCCGCTTCGACGTGCTCGTCGGCATCAATCTGCTGCGCGAAGGGCTCGACATGCCGGAGGTATCGCTCGTTGCGATCCTCGACGCCGACAAGGAAGGCTTCCTGCGCTCGGACAACTCGCTCATCCAGACGATCGGCCGCGCCGCGCGCAACATCAACGGACGGGCGATCCTCTACGCCGACGTCGTCACCGGCTCCATGCAGCGGGCGATCGATGAGACGAATCGCCGCCGTCAGAAGCAGCTCGAGTACAACCGCCTCCACGGCATCACTCCGCGAGGCATTCGCAAGGCCGTGACGGACATCATGGAGGGCGCGCGCAGCGAAGGTGCGCGCGGTCAGGGCGCGGCAGCGGCCGGGCGGCGGCGCGGCGCCAAGG
>JBOHZR010000230.1:0-4108 GCA_050738595.1 Steroidobacteraceae bacterium
CAGCCCTGGCAGTTCCAGCCACGGACGCCCAGGGAAACGTTCATCCGCTGCCGTATAACTCAGCGCTGGTGCCGGCGATGATCCCCAAGAGCTTCTACGCGACCTACACGAACTTCTGCGTGCCGGCGGTCACGAACCCGGTCCCTGTCGACATACCGGGCCTCGGCAACAACCAGAACAATCCAGCGTTCTGCGTCGATCCGCGCCAGACGATCGAGAACTGGGGCGTGTCGCTCACGACGGACTGGAAGGCTGCGGACAACCTCTCGCTCAAGAACATCCTCTCGCAGCGCGGCTACTCGGCCACCTGGGTTCACGATAACGACGAGTCGATTTGGCCCATGGATCTCGGCGCCGAGGGAATGGGGCACCATCAGTTCAGCGAAGAGCTGCGCCTCAACGGCAACGTCGGGAAGCTCCTCGACTACACGGTCGGCGGCTTCTACTTTCGCGAGGAGACCGTGTACTTCGGGCACGAGGACCTGTGGTACGCCATCCCGACCTTGCCCGGTATCTTGAATTTCTACCAGGACGATCCCGTCGACGCGCACGACAAGGCAGGCTTCCTGCACACGACCTGGCACCTCACCGACAAGCTCGACGCCAATCTCGGCACGCGCTTTACCACGCAGGACAAGGAATACCACTATGTCCGCCTCAATCCCGAAGGCGGAACGGGGGGCTCGGCGACTCTCGTGAGCCCGCTCAATGGTGCGTCCTCGACCTACTCGGCGAACCGCTGGGACTGGCGCGCGGATGTCGACTATCGCTTCACCGACCAGGCGATGCTGTACGGCCAGTACTCCACGGGATTCAAGGGCGGCGGCGTGGACCCGCGCCCGTTCTACGTGGCGCAGGCCATTCAGTTCAGGCCGGAGACACTCACCACGTACGAGACGGGATTGAAGACCACCTGGCTCGACAACCACCTGAACTTCGATATCGACGCGTACTTCTCGCAGTATCGCGACATCCAGCTCACGCTCACCAACTGCAGCAGTATCCCGTCGATTGCCGCGGCCACCGCGGCCGGGCATGCAAATGGCACGCTGCCTCCCACCCTAGACTACGGCGCCCCCTGCGCCCTGCCTTTCAACTCGGGCGCTGGACATCAAAAGGGAGTGGAGGTCGAATCGCAGGCCCGCTTCGGGGGCTTCCAGTTCGACTTCAACGCGAGCTGGCTCAATTTCCGTTATGTGTATGTCAACCCGGTTACGGGCGTAACGCCCTCGATGATTACGCCGTGGACGCCGAAGTGGTCGGGCAGCGCCGGCGCGCAGTACACGCTGGCCGTCGGGAACGCGGGCTCGATCACGGCGCGCCTCGATGCGAACACGCGCAGCGGTGTCTACACCAATCCCGTCAACGATCCCTACAACCGGCTCAGCGGCTACACGACGTACAACGCGCACCTGAGCTGGCAATCAAGCAAGGCGAACTGGCAGGCGATCATCCAGGTGCTGAATCTCACGGATAAGGAGTACTACCTGAACTATTTCGACCTGGTCACGGCCGGCCAGGGAACGAACGGCGGCGTCCCCGCCCCGCCCCTCGAGATCGATCTCGAGGTCAAGCACAGCATGTGATCGCGGCGCCGCACCCTCGAGCCGGCTCGGGCCGGTTCGAGGGGCGCGGTGTGCCGGCCGTCAAACCGGCCCGAGCCGCTCCGCGAGATACGGCTCGGCCCGCTCGATCGCGATGCGCTCCTGCTGCGCCGTGTCGCGATCGCGTACCGTCACCGTCTGATCCTGCAGCGTCTGCCCATCGATCGTGAAGCAGAATGGGCAGCCCGCCTCATCCATGCGTGCATAGCGCTTGCCGATCGATTGCCGAGCATCGTGCTCGATCAGCCCGAGCCGCCAGAAGCGGCGCTTGAGCGCCGCATGCAGCCGCTCGCTCACCTCGGGCATGCCCTCTTTGTTGACGAGCGGGAAGACAGCCGCCTTGATCGGCGCCAGGCGGCGCGACAGCAGCAGCAGCTCCGGACTCGCGCGCCTCGGGTCTTCCGTGTACGCCTCGCAGAGCACGGCAAGCACGCCGCGGTCGAGGCCCGCTGAAGGCTCGATCACTTGCGGCAGGTACTTCTCGCCCCTGCGCGACCCGTTCGGCAGAAGCTCGCCGCGCTCGGAATCGAAGTACTCGAGCGAGGAGCGTGCATGCTCCTGGTGCTGCGCCAGGTCGAAGTTCGAGCGATGCGCGATGCCTTCGAGCTCTCCGAATCCTGGCGCGGTGAACGGAAAGCGATACTCCACGTCGCTCACGCCCGCACCCTCGCGGGCGTAGTGCGCGAGCTCATCGCGCGCGTGCGCGCGCAGCTGCAGGCTCTCCCCTGCGAGTCCGAGGCTGCGCCACCAGCGCACGCGTTCCTCGCGCCAGAACGCGTACCACGCGTGCGCCTCGCTCGCATGGCAAAAGAACTCGATCTCCATCTGCTCGAACTCGCGGCTGCGGAAGGTGAAGTTCCGCGGCGTCACCTCGTTGCGGAACGCCTTGCCGACCTGCGCGATGCCGAACGGCACCTTCACGCGCGTCGTATCCACGACGTTCTTGAATTGCACGAAGATGCCCTGGGCCGTCTCCGGCCTCAGGTACGCGACGTCATCCCCTGTGGCGGTCGCACCGACGTAGGTGCGGAACATCAGATTGAATGCGCGCGGCTCGGTGAGCGTTGCGGGCTTGGCGGCTTCGGGCGCGAGCACCCGGTCCCATTGCGCGCGTGGGATCGAGGAGAGCGGCACGGCGCGCGGCTCCCCGAAAGCCTTCTCGGCCTTCTTGCGCTGCTTCGACTCGCTCGGGGAGTCGGGCATGAATGCGAACCGCACCTGCCGGTGGGGCGAATCGGCCGCGCCCGGCGGCCCCGGCCGGCCCTCGGGCTCGACCGCGGGCACGTAGACCATCAGATGATCGAAGCGATAGCGCTGCTGGGTCTCACGGCAATCGACCATCGGGTCCGAGAAGCCGGCGATGTGGCCGCTCGCTTCCCACACACGCGGATGCTGGATGATGCTCGTGTCGAGCGGGACGATGCGGACCGGTTCCCCGTTCGGGCCCGGCCGGCCGCCGCAGGGATTGAGCACCACGTCTTCCCACCACGCATCGCGGAGATTCTTCTTGAGCTGCGCCCCGAGCGGACCGTAGTCCCAGAATCCGTTGATCCCGCCGGAGAGCTCGGAGGCGGGATAGATGAAGCCGCGGCGCTTGGCGAGCGCCATGATCTTGTCCATCGATGTCTGTGGCACGAGCGGTTACTTTCGGCGGTTGGTCGGGTCAGCCGATCGGCCGTTTGGCATCGATCGGCCGCGCGGCGTCGGCGGTACGCGCGGAATCGGCGGCGCGCTCTGCGTCGAAGGCTCGCCCGGCGAGGCTCTTGTCCGCCTTCAGGATGTGCTTTGCCACGCGATGAGAGGGCGTGTGCGGGAGCGTTTCGCAGAGCAGCACGAATCGCGGCACTTTCATCGGTGCGAGCCGCTGCCGGCACCACTCCACGACCTCGAGGGGCTGCAGAGTCTCGCCCGGCTTCGGCACGACGACCAGGAGGATCTCCTCCTCGCCGAGCGGCGAGGGTACGCCGACCGCGGCGGCCTCGAGCACGCGCGGATGCTCGCCGACCACGCGGTCGAGCTCGGCGCCCGCGATGTTCTCCCCTCGGCGCCGGATGATGTCTTTCTTGCGTGCGATGAAATAGAAATAGCCGTCCGCATCGCAGCGCACGAGATCCCCGGTCAGAAACCAGCCGTCGCGAAAAGCCGCGGCCGTCTGAACCGGGTCATCGAGATACTCCTTGAACATCATGGGAGTGCGCACCACGAGCTCACCGATCTCGCCCGCCGGCCGATCTCGACCCTCATCGTCGACGACCCTGAGCTCGGAGAAGGCGCCCGGATACAGTGGATGCACCGCGGGCAGACCGATGCTGCCCGGCTTGTGCGGGCCGAGAAACGGATTGCAGCAGGCGCCCGGAATCTCGCTCATGCCGTAGCCCTCGATGAGCGCGGGCACGTGAAATTCGCCGCCGAACACCTGCGTCATGCGCTCGCTGATCGGTCCACCGTAGATTTTCGCGATGCGGTGGTTTGGATCGAACTCCGTGCGCGGACGATTGATGAGG
>JBOHZR010000231.1:0-9676 GCA_050738595.1 Steroidobacteraceae bacterium
GCCGTCGGCCGGAAGTGATCGCCGCCAGCAGCGCGTACCGCATGAAGGACCGTCACGCAGCTCACAGGACGCCCCCATGTCAATGAATGTCGGTGGTGATGCGGAGAGTCGCGAGTACAACTCGACGATCAACACGACGCCGCTGGTCGACATCATGCTCGTGTTGCTCATCATCTTCCTCATCACCATCCCGGTGATCCGCAACACAGTCCCGGTGCAACTGCCGAACGCAGTGAACATTCCGACGACGACGAAGCCGGAGAACATCGTCATCGCGGTCACGGCGAACGGTGACATCTACTGGAACCACCAGATCGTTGCGAACGAGCAGGCTCTGGTCGACGAAGTGAATCGGGTGGCGGTGGAGAAGCCCCAGCCGGAGATCCACATTCGCGCAGACAAGAACGTGCAGTACGCGGCGATCGGCCGCGTGCTCTACGCGATCCAGCGCGGCGGAGTGGTGAAGGTGGGCTTCATCACGGAGCCGGACAAGAACTCGCTGGCGCAGTTCTTGCAGATGCAGCACTGAGCGCTGCGGGAGAACACCGACATGGCCATGGCAGTAGGCACGAGCTCCGATGAGGAGATGTGCGACATCAACACCACACCGCTCATCGACGTGATGCTGGTGCTGCTCGTGATGCTCATCATCACGCTCCCCATCATGACTCACGCGGTGAAGTTGGACATGCCGAACGCCAACAACCCGCCCCCGCCGCAGCAGCAGGTCGCGCCGATCGATCTCGAGATCGACTTCGACGGCACGGTCAGCTGGAACAACAACGTCGTCCCCGGCACGCCCGCCGACATGTCGACGCTCGAGCAGTACTTCCGCTCCTCGGCGTCACAGAACCCGCAGCCCGAGATCCACCTGCGCCCGGACCGGCACGCGAAGTACGACGTGGTGGCGAGGGTGCTCGCTGCAGCGCAGCGCAACCACATGGTCAAGATCGGCTTCGTCAACACGACGGAATTCAGCCAGTAGGCGAGGCCGTCTGCGCAGCAAGGGAACGCATGCCGAAGCCGGACCGTTGAATGCGATAAGTCCCTCAAGCCCTCTAACGGCAAGCCCATCATGAACAAGCCCCGAACTTCCGCGCTCCTCCTGAGCGCCACCTTCGCCGCGGCACTGAGCCTCGGGCTCGGCGCGAGCGCCCGTGCAGCCGACCAGCCGAAGCACACCGTCAGCCGCGAGATCGGCAAGGACCTGCAGGCGGCCCAGAAGGCCGACCAGAGCGGACACTACAAGGAGGCGCTCGAGCATCTCGACAAGGCGAACGCCTATGCGAAGAAGACGCCGTTCGATCAGCACATCATCAACGAGCTGTCGTACTTCGCCTACATCAAGACCCACGACTTCAACGCCGCGGTCAAGCCCATGGAGTCCCTTGTCGACGACGGTTTCACCAATCCGGCCGAAGTGAAGCATCTGATCCAGGCACTCGGGGTCATCTCATACCAGAACAAGAACTACGACAAAGCGATCGAGTACGGCGAGCGCGCGGTGAAAGGCGGGTTCGCGGATGCGAACACCGATACGCTCGTGAGCCAGGCGTACTATCTGAAGGGCGACTACAAAGACTCGCTCCGATTCACGAGGGGCCTCGTCGAGCAGCAGCTGAAGGGCGGCGAGACGCCGAAAGAGCAGCAGCTCGAGATCGTCCTGAACAGCTGCATCAAACTCATGAACGACCAGTGCACGACACACGCGCTCGAGCGCATGGTGACGTACTATCCGAAGCCCGAGTACTGGCAGAACCTCATCACGCAGATGTACAACACCAAGGAAGCGGAGAACAGCGACTCGGACATGCTCAACATCTATCGCCTCGCGAACGATGTGGGCGCGATGAAGCAGCCGCGTGAGTACAACGACATGGCGCAGCTCTCCCTCGAGCTCGGCATCCCCGGAGAGGCTCAGGCGGTGCTCCAGAAGGCGTTTGGGCAGAGCGTGTTCACCGACACGCACACGCGCCAGCGCGCGCAGCGGCTGCTCGACAAGGCGAAGAAGGAGGCTGTCACCGACCAAGCCTCGCTGCCGAAACTCCAGCAGGAGGCGGCAATTGCCGCGAGCGGCCAGAAGGACGTGGCGCTCGGCACGGCCTATCTCAGCTATCAGAAGTACGACCAGGCCGTGATGGCCCTACAGCAGGGCATTGCCAAGGGCGGCCTCAAGAACGCGGCGCAGGCGCAGCTGACGCTCGGAATCGCCGAGCTCAAGGCCGGCAACAAGGATGCGGCCGTCAAGACCTTCCACGAGGTGAAGGGCGGCGATTCCGTGGTCCAGCGCCTGGCGAACCTCTGGGTGGTACGCGCCCACTCGCAGGCCGGGACCGTCGCGAGCCGCTGAGTCGCGGGGCGCCGGGGCTGCTGAGCGGGGAAAATACGGGAGATTCTCTGATGACCATCAAGGCCGGCGATGCGATGCCGAAGGGCTCATTGAAGCGCATGACGCCCGAGGGACCGAAGGACATCTCCACCGATGAGCTGTTCAAGGGCAAGAAGGTCGTGCTGTTCTCCGTCCCCGGCGCATTCACGCCGACCTGCGATGCGAAGCACCTTCCGGGCTTTCTGCAGCATGCGCAGGCGCTCAAGGGCAAGGGCATCGATACCATCGCCTGCATGGCCGTCAACGATGTGTTCGTCATGAACGCCTGGGGGAAGTCCCAGAGCGCCGGCGACAAGGTGCTGATGCTGGCCGACGGCAACGG
Source organism: Steroidobacteraceae bacterium (assembly GCA_050738595.1). Classification (GTDB taxonomy): domain Bacteria; phylum Pseudomonadota; class Gammaproteobacteria; order Steroidobacterales; family Steroidobacteraceae; genus JASHUC01. The sequence continues at coordinate 2,712 of JBOHZR010000231.1, forward strand.
GGACTACGCGCGCGCGCTCGGACTCACGATGGATGGCAGCCGCTTCGGCATGGGCACGCGCGGGCAGCGCTTCGCCGTCGTCGCCGAGGACGGCATCGCCAGCAAGGTCTATGTCGAGGCGCCGGGCGAGTTCAAGGTCTCGGCCGCCGAGAACGTCCTCGCGAACCTGTAGGAGCCAGGCACAGGGAGCGAGGGTCGTGACAGGAGTCCGACCCGAGCCTGACTACAGCAGATCAACGAGCTGCGGCACGATCGCGAACAGGTCACCGACGAGCCCGTAGTCCGCCACCTCGAAGATCGGCGCATCCCCATCCTTGTTGATCGCGACGATCGTGCGCGCATCCTTGATGCCCGTGAGGTGCTGGATGGCACCCGAGATGCCGATGGCGAAGTACAGCTCCGGGGCGATGATCTTGCCCGTCTGACCGACCTGCATCTCGTTCGGCACGTAGCCGGCATCGACCGCGGCTCGTGAGGCGCCGACTGCGGCGCCCAGCTTGTCGGCGAGCCGGTAGAGGAGCTCGAAGCCCGAGCTGCTCCCGAGCGCACGGCCACCGGAGACCACGCGCCGCGCGCTCTGCAGGTCCGGACGATCGCTCTTCGCGGTGGAGACCGACACGAAACGCGTATGCGAGGGGAGCGCGACGTCGATCGCGGCCCGCTCGATGGGGGCCTCGTTGGGGGCCGAGCCGCCCGTCGCGGCGGCCTGCGCGGCGGCTTGTGCTGCCGCCTGGTAGGAGGCCGTGCGCACCGTTGCGACGATCACCGGCGATTCCACGTCCACCGTGACGATCACATTGCCCGCGTAGATCGGCCGGCGGAAGCGTGCCGGGCTCTCGACCGCCATGATGTCGCTCACCTGCGGCGCATCGAGCAAGGCGGCCACTCGCGGCATCAGATCGCGCCCGAACGTGGTCGAGGGCCCGAGCACGTGTGTGTATTGCCCAGCACGCGCGACGGCCGCGATCTGCGGAGCGAGCACCGCGGCCAGCGGGTGCGTGTTGGCTGCATTCTCGATCGTGAGCACTCGCGCGACGCCGGCGAGCTGTGCTGCCTGAGCGGCGACCGAGCCGGCGTTACCGGCCGCGGCACACACGACGATGTCGGTCGCGCCGCCGATCTCGCGCGCGCACGTCACGCACTTCGCGGTGCTCGCGTTGAGGGCCGAGCCGTCGTGCTCGGCGACGATGAGGATCCGTGCCATGTTCGCGAAGTCCTTCTTCAGAGGAGTCCTTTCTCCTTGAGCGCGGAGAGGAGCTCCGCGGCGTCCTTCACGCGGATGCCCTTCTGCCGTGGTGGCGGCGGCTCGAAGCGTACGGCCCGCACGCGCGCGCGAGGGGGCTCGAGGCCGATCGCGGAGAGCGTGAGCGTCTCGAGCGGCTTGCGCTTCGCCTTCATGATCTCGGGAAGCTTCACGTAGCGCGGCTCATTGAGCCGCAGGTCCGTCGTGAAGACCGCGGGCAGCTCCACCTCGATCGTCTCGAGCCCGGCATCCACCTCGCGCACGGCGGTCGCGCGCTCGCCGGTGATCTCGATCTTCGAGGCGAACGTGGCCTGCGGCCGACCCCAGAGCGCGGCGAGCATCGGGCCGGTCTGGCTGTTGTCGTCATCGATCGCCTGCTTGCCGAGGATGACGAGGAACGGCTGCTCGCGCTCGATGAGCTTCAGCAGAATGCGCGCGATGGTGAGCGGCTCGAGGGCGAGCTCGCCCGCGGGACCCGGGTCCACCTGCAGCGCCCGATCGGCGCCCATTGCGAGCGCCGTGCGCAGCTGCGCTTGAGAGTCCGCACCGCCGATGCTCGCGGCGACGACCTCCTCGGCGCCGCCGCGCTCCTTGATGCGCAGCGCCTCCTCGAGAGCGATCTCATCGAAGGGATTGATGCTCATTTTCGCCCCCTCGAGCGCAACGCCGCTGCCGTCCGGCTTGACCCGGACGCGCACGTTGTAGTCGACGACGCGCTTGATGCCGACGAGGATTTTCTTCATGGACGACGGATGGAATTCAGCGGAGAAGCCGCGACGCCCCGTGCCAGGGGGGCAGAGGTCGGACGGGTCCCTGTCAGGCGCTCAGCCCACGGCGCGCTGGTCCGCGCCCTGGCGCGGTGGATTGCGCTGCTGTTCGACGAACTTCACGCGGATCTTGTGCGCGGTGTCCCGCAGGCGCGGCACGAACCGCTCGACGGCCACGCGCTGAGGGACCGCGGAGGCTGCAAAGCGCACCGCGACCGTCGCGAGCACCCGGTCCTCGACGACCACGGGCACGGCCATGGCCATCTCCTCCGACACGCGCCGGCTGCGCACGGCCGTCGCGTAGCCCTGCTCGCGCGTCTCATCGAGGATCTTCTCGATCTCCGGGCGGCTGCGCGCGAGCTTGTCCTCATCGCGCTGCGAGTGGCTCAAGATCTCGAGCAGCGTGTCGCGCTGTTCCGCCGAGCAGAACGCGAGATGCGCCCGGCCGCACGAGGTCGTGAGCAGGGGAATCCGAAAGCCCGCGCTCAGACGCTCGACGGCGAGCGGGCTCACGTGATCGGTCGTATCGCGCACCAGCATCGAGGTGCCCGAGAGGGAGGCGAGCGAGACCGGCCAGATGATCTCGCGGCACAGATCGCCGATGCAGGGACGCGCGATCTGGGTGATCCACGCCTCGTCATCGAATCCGTCCGCGAGCCCGCGGACCATGACGGTGAGCCGATACCGGTCGTCGGTCGCATCGCGGTACACGTAGCCGGCCTGGGACAGCGTCTCGAGAATGCGGTAGGTGGTCGTGCGGGGCAGCTTGATGTCGCTCGTGACTTCGGACACGGTCGCTCCGTCGCGGCGATTGAGCACGGCGAGAGCTTCGAGGCCGCGGATGAGCGCACGGATCGGTCGAGTGGATTCCATGACTAAAGGGGGTGCCTTCGATGTATGAAGTGTGAAAGTTTAGGAAGCGCACGCCCCGCTGTCCAACCCGGGCGGTACTATCCGCTCATGTCGGGACTTACGGGGCGATCATGATCGCCTATGCTGTGCGGCGTGCCGCGGCGGTGGTGCCGATCCTTTTCCTGATCGTCACGGTGTCCTTTTTCGCGATCAGACTCGCGCCCGGAGGGCCTTTCGAGGCGCCGCAGGCGCTTCCCCCGGCCGTTCGGGCCAATATCGAGGCGGCGTACGGCCTCGACCGGCCGCTCGCGACGCAGTACGCGCGCTACCTCGTAGGCCTGCTGCACGGGCGCCTCGGCCCCTCGCTCTCCGTCCGGGACGTCGAGGTATCGGAGCTCATCGCTCAGGGCTTGCCGGTGAGTGCGACCGTCGGGCTCGCCGCGCTCGCCGTCGCGCTTCTCGCGGGCATTCCGCTCGGGATCGGTGCCGCACTGCGGCGGGGCCGCGCGCTCGATCATCTGGCCACGGCGATCGCCGTGGTTGCGCTCGCTCTGCCGGGCTTCGTCGTGGGGCCTCTCCTCGCGCTGGCGTTCGGCGTGCACCTGCACTGGTTCGCGGCCGGCGGCTGGCAGCTCGACGCGCGCCATCTCGTGCTGCCGGTCGCGACGCTCGCGCTGCCGACGATCGCGTACGTCGCCCGCCTCACGCGCGGGAGTCTGCTCGAGGTGCTGCGCGCCGACTACATCCGCACGGCCCGCGCGAAGGGACTCCCGGAGCCGCAGGTGATCTTCCGGCATGCGCTGCGCCCGGCGCTCCTGCCGGTCGTGAGCTTTCTCGGACCGGTGGTCGCGGCAGTCCTCACCGGATCGCTCGTCGTCGAATCGGTCTTCGGCCTGCCCGGAACGGGGCGCTACCTCGTCGAGGGTGCGATCGATCGCGACTATCCGCTCGTCATGGGGATGGTGATCCTCTACGGCGCGCTCACCCTCGGGGCGAATCTCGCGGCGGACTTGCTCCACGGCTGGCTCGACCCGCGGGTGCGCCATGATTGAAGCCGACGCGCTCGGTGCAGCGAGCGGCGTTTCCGTCGTCGATGGGGGCTCTGAGAGCAGGCTCTGGAGGCGGCTGCGCCAGAGCCGCTCGGCACGGCTCGGCGCGGCCATCCTGCTCGCCATCCTGCTCGCCGCGCTGCTCGGGCCGCTCGCGAGCCGCTACGGTGCCCAGCAGCTCGATTGGACCCACATCGCGGTTCCTCCGTTCGCCGGCGCACACTGGCTCGGCACCGATCGGCTCGGCCGCGACCTCGCGGTGCGCATGCTCTACGGCGCACGACTCTCGCTCGCGATCGGTTTCACGGCGACCGCCGTGAGCGTCATCATCGGTGTTGCCTGGGGAGCAGCAGCCGGCTTTGCCGGAGGGCGGATCGACGGGGTGATGATGCGCATCGTCGACGGGCTCAACGCCCTGCCGTACCTGCTGCTCGTGATCGCGCTCACCACGCTCTTCGGCCGGGGCAACCCCTACGTCCTGTTCGCCGGGATCGGGGCCGTCGGCTGGATCACGATGGCACGCATCGTGCGGGGCCAGGCGCTCTCCCTCGAGCGCAGCACCTTCATCGAGGCGGCGGTCGCGAGCGGCGCAAGCGCGCCGCGCATCCTGGCCCGGCACATCATTCCCAATCTCGCGGGACCCGTGGTCGTCTACGCCGCGCTCACCGTTCCGCAGATGATCCTGTTCGAGAGCTTCTTGAGCTTCCTCGGCCTCGGGATTGGGGAGCCGCTCGCGAGCCTCGGGAGCCTGATCCGCGATGGCGCGGCGCAAATGGGCTCCGCGCCCTGGCTGCTCGCCGCGCCCGCGAGCCTGCTCGCGCTGCTGCTGCTCGGACTCAATCTGCTCGGAGACGCGCTGCGTGACGCGCTCGATCCGCGCGGTTGAGGCCGGCGGCGCTGCCGGCGCGCGTGCGCGATCGGCCGCGCCGGTCCTGTCGATCGAGTCGCTGAGCGTCGCTTACGCGACGGCGGCCGGCGAGCAGCACGCCGTGCGCGACTTGACGCTGAACGTCGCCCCGGGCGAGTGCCTCGGCGTCGTCGGTGAATCCGGCGCCGGCAAGAGCCAGGCATTCCTCGCAGTCATGGGGCTCGAGCCCGAGGCGGCGCGGGTCTCGGGACGCATCCGGCTCGAGGGCGTCGAGCTGAGCGGCCTGTCCCGAGCACGTTTGCAGCGCCTGCGCGGCGCACGGATGGCGATGGTCTTTCAGGATCACTCGACTTCGCTCACGCCGCATCTGACGATCGGAGAGCAGATCGCCGAGACGATCCTCAATCATCGCGGCGGCTCGCGGCGGGCCGCCCGTGAGCGGGCGCTCGAGCTGCTCGCGCGCGTGCGGATGAGCGACTGCGCGCGCCGCGTGCACCAGTATCCGCACGAGCTCTCGGGCGGCATGCGCCAGCGCGCGATGATCGCGATCGCGCTCTCGTGCGGTCCCGCGCTGCTGATCGCCGATGAGCCCACCACCGCGCTCGATGTGACGGTGCAGGCGCAGATCCTGGCCCTGCTCGCGCAGTTGAAGCGGGAACGGCAGCTCTCGATCGTGCTGATCACGCACGATCTCGGCGTCATTGCCGGCCTCGCCGATCGCGTCGCCGTCATGCAGGGTGGGCGCAAAGTGGAGGAGGGCGAGGTCTCGCGGATCTTCACCGCACCGCAACACCCCCATACGCGCGCGCTGCTCGCCGCGGCGCGAGCGACCGGTGCGCGCGAGCAGGCCGAGCAGGTCTCGCACGCGGCCACGGCGCTCGGCGTCACCGGTTTGAGCGTCGCGTATCCCGTGCGCCATGCGGGCCGCGGCATCATCCCCGCGATGCGCGGCGGCGAGCCTCGTGTGCTCAAGGCGGTCGATGGCGTGAGCTTCGAGCTGCGCGCGGGGGAGGCGCTCGGGATCGTCGGGGAGTCCGGCTGCGGCAAATCGACCCTGGTCCGCGCCGTGCTGCGCCTCCTTCCGCACTCGTCGGGCGCGGTGGTCTGGGCGGGGCGCGCGCTCGAGGCGCTCGACCGGCGCGCGATGCGCTCGTTGCGGCGGCAGATGCAGATCATCTTCCAGGACCCTCTCGGCAGCCTCGATCCGCACCTCACGGCGCGTGAGCTCGTCGCCGAGCCGCTCGCGATCCATCGATCGCATCTGTCTGCATCGGAGCGCGCGCGCGCCGCGACGGCAATGCTCGCGCGCGTCGGGCTCTCCCCGGGCGATTGCCGCCGCCTCCCGCACGAGCTCTCGGGCGGGCAATGCCAGCGTGTCGGCATTGCGCGCGCCATGATCGTCAAGCCGCGGCTGCTCGTCTGCGACGAGCCGGTGAGCGCGCTCGATGGGTCGCTGCGCGATGAGATCGTGCAATTGATCGCGGCATTGCGCAGCGAGCAGCACACCTCGATCCTGTTCGTGAGCCACGACCTCGCGGTGGTGCGGCGTCTGTGCGACCGGGTGCTCGTGCTCTACCTGGGACGGATGATGGAGCTCGGGCCCACCGAGGCGCTCTGCGCCCGACCGATGCATCCCTACACGCGCACGCTGCTCGCGGCTGTGCCCGTGCCGGACCCCGCCGTTCAACCGGAGCGGCTGCGCCGCATCGAGCCCGGGGATGGCGCTTTGCGGAACCTGCCGCTGCACGCCGGGCCGCCGCAAGCCGAGGACGAGCCGCGCCAGGTGGGTGGGGAGCCGGGCTGCGGCTTTCGCACGCGCTGTCCCCACGCGGTAGCGCGCTGCGCCGCCGAGCGCCCCGCCTGGGAAGGCGCTGGCGAGGAGCACTGGGTCGCCTGCCACCGCTGGCGGGACGTGGATCTCAGCTGAAGGGCGGGCTGATGCATCCGCGGGGGGGACCCGCTATGCTCGGTCGATGAGCACCGAGCTTACGCTTCGCTCCAGCGAGGGTCTGCGACACGTCCGCTACGAGATCCGCGGCCGCCTTGCGCGGCGTGCGCTCGAGCTCGAGCGCCTCGGGTACGAGATCATCTCGCTCAACATCGGCAACCCGAGCGCCGTCGGCTTTCGGACCCCGGAATCGATGCGGCTCGCGATGATCGAGAACCTGCGCAACGCTGAGGGGTAC
>JBOHZR010000232.1:0-19616 GCA_050738595.1 Steroidobacteraceae bacterium
GAGAAGATCACCACGGTGCATCAGGCGATCGACTACATCAACGAGCGCCGGAACAAGAGCTGAACGGCGATCTGCGCGCGCCCGACGGAGGTTCACCGGGCGCGGCCCTTAGGATACATGAGCAAGCGTCGCGTCGTCGTCACGGGTCTCGGTATCGTCTCTCCGCTCGGCAGTACCGTCCCTGCGGTGTGGGAAGCCGTTCTGAACGGCCGCAGCGGCATCGGCCCGGTGACGCGCTTCGAGGTGTCCAGGTTCCCGGTGCGCATCGGCGGGCAGGTGCATGGCTTCGAGGTGAGCCGGTATCTCACACCGAAGGAAGCCAAGCGCATGGACGACTTCATGCACTATGGCGTCGCCGCCGGCATGCAGGCGGTCGAGGACTGCGGCATCGAGTTCGGAAAATTCGATGCCGCGCGCTGCGGCGTCGTGTGCGGCTCCGGCATCGGCGGACTGCGCACGATCGAGCAGGAGTTCCAGGGCTACATCGAGGCGGACAGCAACCCGCGGAGGATCTCGCCGTTCTTCGTCCCGGCGACGATCATCAACATGATCTCCGGGCATCTCTCCATCAAGTATGGCCTCAAGGGGCCGAATCTGGGCGTCGTGACCGCCTGCACGACCTCCACGCACGCGATCGGGATTGCGATGCGCACCATTCAATACGGCGACGCCGACGTGATGATCGCCGGAGGCGGTGAGATGGCGACGACGGTTTGCGGGCTCGCGAGCTTCGCGCAGGCGAAGGCGCTCTCGACCCGCAACGAGGCGCCCGAGGAGGCGAGCCGCCCGTGGGATCGCGAGCGCGACGGCTTCGTCCTGAGCGATGGGGGCGGCGCGATCATTCTCGAGGAGCTCGAATTCGCGCGCCGGCGCGGCGCGCGGATCTACGCCGAGCTCGCCGGGTTCGGCATGAGCGGCGACGCCCACCACATGACGCTGCCGCCCGATGACGGGGAGGGCGCCCGTCTCGCCATGGTGAACACGCTCGCCGATGCGCGCCTCAATGCCGCGGACGTGCAGTACGTCAATGCCCATGCGACCTCGACCCCGGCTGGCGATCGCGCAGAGACGATCGCACTCAAGCGCGCCTTCGGGGAGCACGCGCGCCGGCTCGCAGTGAGCTCGACGAAGTCCATGACGGGTCATCTGCTCGGCGCGGCGGGCGTCGTCGAGGCGATCTTCTCGATTCTCGCGCTGCGCGATCAGGTTGCCCCGCCCACGATCAACTACCGCACGCCCGATCCCGACTGCGACCTCGATTTCGTCCCGAATGCCGCGCGCCCCATGCGGATCGACGTCTCGCTGTCGAACTCATTCGGGTTCGGCGGCACCAACGGGAGCCTCGTTTTCCGACGGTTCGACTGAATCGCCGGGTCATGGCCGGACTCTAACCATGACTCATGTACGTGAGCTCGATGCGCCGCCCGCTGTGCTGCGGCGCCTCGCAGCCGGGCAACCCGAGCGCTATCCGGTGCTGCTCGAGAGCGTGGCCCCGGGACCTCTCGGGCGCGTGAGTCTGCTGCTCGGCCTGCCGCGCGCCGCGCTCTGGCTCGATCGCGAGAGCTGCCTCGGCGCCTCGCCCGGCGTTCCGTGCGAGGGCGGATTCCTCGACTCGCTCGAGCAGTGGTGGCTCGCCGAGCGCGCTGCGCTGCCGATCGACACGGTGACGGACGTGCCCTTCACAGGAGGATGGGCGGTGTTCCTCGGCTACGAGATTGCGCAGGAGATCGAGCCGCGGCTCGAGCTGCCCGCAGCGGCGCAGCCCTGGCGAGCGTTCGCGCTGCGCACGCCTTGCGCGCTGGCCCATATCCCGGGGACGCATCGCGTCCTGGCGATCGCCGAGCCGGGCGCCGAGCGCGAGCTCGCTGAGCTGCAGCGCGACGTCGAGGAGGCAGCGTGCGCGGAGCCGCGCGTAGAGAACGGACCGGAGCGCGCGCTGTCGTTCTCCGTGCGCGAGGAGGAGCCCGAGCGGCATCTCGAGCGGGTGCGGCGGGCCAAGGAATATATCCGCGCCGGGGATATCTATCAGGCGAATCTCTCGCGGCCGTGGGAAGCCGTTGCGCTCGGGTCGGGCGGCGCGCACGCCGCGGTGTCCCCAGCGCTCACGGCCGGCGATCTGTATGCGCGACTCGCGGCCGCGAACCCCGCCCCTTTCGCCGCGCTTGCACAGTGGGGCGGGGTGTCGGTGGTGAGCTCATCGCCCGAGCGGCTGATCCGTGTGAGCGGTCGGGACGTGGAGACGCGGCCGATTGCCGGCACGCGCCCGCGCACACGGCGCCCCGGGGTGGACGCGGAAGAGGCCGCCGCGCTCATCGCGCACCCCAAGGAGCGCGCCGAGCACATCATGCTGATCGATCTCGAGCGCAACGACCTCGGCCGCGTTTGCGAGGCGGGCTCGGTGTGCGTCGACGAGCTCATGGCGACCGAGACCTATGCGCACGTGCATCACATCGTCTCGAATGTGCGCGGCAGGCTGCGCCCGGACGTGACGCCGGTCGGGGCCATGCGCGCCGTTTTTCCGGGCGGCACCATCACGGGTGTGCCGAAGTTCCGCTGCATGCAGATCATCGCCGAGCTCGAGGGGGCGGGGCGGGGCGCCTACACCGGAGCGCTCGGCTATCTCACCGCGAGCGGCGCGCTCGATCTCAATATTCTCATCCGCACTCTCACGATGAGCGAGGGGCGAATCGCTTTCCGTGCGGGAGGCGGGATCGTCGCGGACTCCGATCCGGAGCGTGAGCTCGAGGAGACGCGTGCCAAGGCGCGCGGTCTGCTTGCGGCGCTCGGGAGCTCAAGCCGATGACGGGGGCGCCAGATACCGTGCTGTTCAACGGCTTCGACGTCGCCGACGGCGCGCCGCAAGAGCTCCGCCGCGCATGCCTCTCGCTGCTCACCGACCGCGGGCTGCACTACGGCGACGGCCTGTTCGAGACGATTGCGTGTCGCGACGGTGTACCGCGCTTTCTGGGCGATCACCTGAAACGGCTCGCGCTCGGATGCGAGCGGCTCGCAATCGAGCTCGGATCGCGCGGCGCGCTCGTCGACGATGTGTTGCGGCTCGCCGCGGGTAGGCCGCGCTCGCTCGTGAAGGTGATCGTCACGCGCGGGCCCGCGACAGCCCGCGGCTACACGCCTCGCGGGGACGAGCGTGCATCCCGCATCGTGCTGCGCTACGGTTGGCCGGATGAGGATCCGCGATTCGCGCGTGAGGGGGTCGCCGTGCGGCTCGCCGCACTGACACTCGCCGAGAATCCCAGGCTCGCCGGTTTGAAGCATCTCAATCGCCTGGAGCAGGTTCTCGCGCGGGCTGAGCTTCGCGGCAGTGGACTCGATGAAGCGCTGCTCCTCAGCCGCTCCGGCTGCCTCGTCTCCGGCACCATGACCAACGTGTTCGTCGTCTCGGGCTCGACCGTCGCCACACCGCGGCTCGATCGGTGCGGTGTGGCGGGAGTCATGCGGCGCGTCGTCATGCGTGAGGCGGCCGCGACGGGTATCGCGGTGCAGGAGGCACGGATCACGCGCCAGGACGTCGAGGCGGCCGATGAGGTCTTTCTGACGAACGTGCGCATCGGCATCTGGCCGGTACGTGCCGTGGGCGCGCGCGAGCTCGGCCCCGGACCGAAGACTCGGCAGCTGCAGCACCTCATCGAGCCGCTCCTCACAGCGCGCCCCGCTCAGGCGGCCGGAGGCGGCCGATGCTGAGGCGAGTCGGCCTTGGGGTTCTCACCCTCGTGCTTCTTGCGGCTATAGGCTATGGCACCGTCTCCTGGCTCGGGCAAGAGTACCGCGCACCCGGTTCGACGCAGATGGCGATCCGCGTTCAGGTGCCGCCCGGCTCGACCGTGCGGGGGGTTCTCAAACATCTCGCCGCGGCCGGGGCGCTTCAGCATCCCGGCCTGACGGAGCTTTACCTGCGGCTGCAGGGCAAACACTTCAAGATCAAAGCGGGCGAGTACGAGGTGCCGGCGCGTGCGAGCGCGGAGACGGTCGTGACGCTGCTCGCCGAAGGGCGCGTGGTGCTCGAGCAGCTGACGGTGGTCGAAGGCGCGACGTTCGCCGATTTCCGCCGGGAGCTCGAGAGCGATCCGCACGTGCGCGCGACGCTGCGCGGTGCGAGCGACGCCGCGGTGATGGCGGGGCTCGGCCACGCCGGCGAGGAGCCGGAGGGACGATTCTTTCCCGATACGTACCGCTTCGCCTCGGGGACGACCGAGACCGAGATTCTGAAAGTGGCCTACGCGAAGATGAGCGCGGTCCTCGCTCGCGCCTGGGCCGAGCGAGTGCCGAATCTGCCGCTCGCGTCCCCTTATCAAGCGCTCATCCTCGCGTCGATCATCGAGAAGGAGACGGGACTGCCTTCCGAGCGGCCGCTGATCGCCGGCGTATTCATCGAGCGGCTGCGCAAGGGCATGCGGCTGCAGTCGGACCCGACAGTCATCTACGGCATGGGCTCCGAGTACGCCGGTACCATCCGCACGCGCGATCTGACGACGGATACGCTCTACAACACGTACACCCGTGCGGGCCTGCCGCCGACGCCGATTTCGCTGCCCGGGCGCGAATCGATCCTCGCCGCGGTCCAGCCGAAGGAGACGGGCGATCTGTACTTCGTCGCGACCGGCAATGGCGGGCATCACTTCTCCGCAACGCTCGCGGATCACGATGCGGCGGTGCGGCACTATCTCACGCGCTTGCGCGAGCAGGGGCTGCTGCCCGACAAGGCGGCGAGTCAGCCCGGAACCCAGGAGGCGAACGAACGCCGCGGCGGCGGGCACGGCTCGCGGACCCGCGTGCGCATCCGCGACGAGCGGCTCGGCACCGGGGCGCAGCCGTGAAGCGCCACCGCGAACGGACGGGCTCATGATCCGGGGGCGCTTCGTCACGCTCGAAGGTATCGAAGGGGCGGGAAAGTCGACGGCGGCGCAGTTCGCCCGGACGTGGCTCGCCTCGCGAGGCATCGGCGCGTGCCTCACGCGCGAGCCGGGGGGTACCCCGCTTGCCGAGCGTGTTCGCGCGATCGTTCTCGACCCCGGCGCCGAGCCGATACCTCCGGAGGCGGAGACGCTGCTCATGTTTGCCGCCCGATCAATCCATCTCGCGAGCCTGGTGCGGCCGGCGCTTGCCCGCGGCGAGTGGGTGATCTGCGATCGTTTCACGGATGCCACGCGTGCGTACCAGGGCGGCGCGCGCGGCGTCCCGGCGGCGCTCATCGAGCAGCTCGCCGCGGCCGTGCACGGCGAGCTGGTGCCCGATCGCACACTCCTGCTCGACCTGCCGGTCGCCGAGGGGCTGCGCCGCGCCCGTTCGCGCGCGGGTACGGCGGATCGCTTCGAGCAGGAGCGGGAGGGGTTTTTCGAGCGCGTGCGTGCGGCCTACCTGGAGCTCGCCCGGCGCGAGCCGCAGCGTGTCCGGCTGATCGAGGCGAGTCGCCCCCTCGATGAGGTGCAGCGCGACATTGCGAGTGCGCTGCAGGAACTGCTGTGAGAGCGGCGGGCCGGCTTTGACAGCGGTATGCCGCCCATGACAGCGGAGGGCCGCGGAGGGGGCGGCGCGGCCTCGGAGCCGTGGCTCGAGGAGCCGAAGGCGGCGCTGCGCTCGGCGCACGCGGTGGGGCGGATGCCGCAGGCGGTGCTGATCCAGGCGGCGGCCGGAACCGGGGGCCAGGGACTCGCCCGCTGGGCGGCTCAGCTCGTGCTCTGCACCACGCCGGGCACTGCGCCCTGCGGTGCCTGCGCGAGCTGCCGCCACGTTGCCGAGGGCCTGCACCCGGACCTGACAGTCGTCGGTCTGCTCGAGGATTCGCAGCAGATCCGCATCGAGCAGGTGCGCGAGCTCTGCGCGCAGCTCGCCCTCACGAGCCACCAGGGTGGCTGGAAGGCCGCGATCATTGATCCGGCAGACACGCTGAATCGGTTTGCGGCGAACGCCCTGCTCAAGACAATCGAGGAGCCGCCGCCCCGCACTGTGCTCGTGCTCGTCGTGGCGCAGCCCTCGAAGCTGCCCGCGACGCTGCGCAGCCGCTGCCAGCGGCTTGCGGTTCGCGCCCCCAACCGCGCACAGAGTCTCGCGTGGCTCGAGGCGGCCCGCGGCCCCGCGGAGTGGGGCGCGGTGCTCGATTTGATCGGCGAGGCCCCCCTTGCTGCCGCGGCGCTCGATCCGGCCGCCCTTGCGTCGCTGCGCGCGGAGACCTGGCGCGGGCTCGAGGAAATGTGCTCGGGGGCCGCGGACCCGGTGGCCATGGCCGAGCGCTGGAGCCGCTCGGACCCGGCCCTGAGGCTCGCGTGCTTCGAGAACTGGCTCACGGAACGCATCCGGCGCGGGCTCGCGCCTCGGGGCGAAGCCGCGGAACTGCGCGCCAGCGCGCACCCGACGCGTACGGAATGGGCGATAAAGCCGCGTGCGCTCTTCGAGCTTCTCGACGGGGTGCGCGAGCTCAAGGCTTCTCTCTCGACGCCGATAAACCGTTCGCTCGCATTCGAGAGCCTGCTACGATCGATCGTATGAACACGCGCGTGGGCGGCAACAAACCGGGGCTTCTGACCCTCACGATCAAGGACAAGAGCGCGCTGTATCTCGCTTACATGCCCTTCGTACGCAACGGGGGCCTGTTCATTCCGACGAACAGCAACTACCGCCTCGGCGATGAAGTGTTCATGCTGCTCAACCTGATGGGCGAGGACGAGAAGCTGCCCGTCGCGGGCCGGGTGATCTGGGTGACGCCGAAGGGTGCGCAGGGCAAGCGCACGGCCGGGATCGGCGTGCAGTTCAGCGAGCAGGACCGCGGCCAGACCCAGAAGAAGATCGAGACCTATCTCGCAGGTGCCCTCTCGGGCGATAAGGCGACCCATACCATGTGAGCGAGGAGGGCGCCCATGAGCGCACGATCCAGAGGGTCGATCACGGGCATCACGCTCGCGGTGCTGATTGCACTTGCCGCTCAATCCTTACAGCCCGCGCTCGCACAACAGGAATATGGCGATGACCTGAACGGCTATCTGGCGGTGCGTGCGAATGCACCCACGTGCATCGACCAGAGCGCGCCTGTCGTGAAGCGCGTCGCGAGTTGCACGGTCATCATCAAGCTCGCGGATCATGGATCGTCCACCGCCAGAACGAATATCGAGGCCATTTACGTCGCGAGAGCCGAAGCCTTTCAGGAAGAGGGGAATGATCAGGCGGCTCTGCAGGATTTTGCTACCGCCGCGACGCGCAGCCCCAGGAGCGAGCTGCCCTGGATCGGGCTCGGCAACTTCCGCATGGCGAAGTCCGAGTATTCCCGCGCCCTCGAGAGTTTTGATCACGCGGTGAAGGTCGGAAGCAAAGATCCGCTCGTGTACGATGATCGTGGAGCGGCATTCGTTGCTCTGAAGCGCAATGACGAGGCTCTCGCGGACTTCGCTCGGGCCATTACGCTCGACCCCCGCGACACGGCAGCCTTGTCCAATCGAGCGACGCTCTACCTGGCGTCCGGCCGGGCACACTTGGCGCTTGCCGATCTCAGTGCCGTCATCAGCATCGAGCCGGCCAATGCCAACGCCCTCTACAACCGGGGTGTGGCGTACGAGCGCACCGAAGCGCTCGATAAGGCCGCGGAGGATTTTCGCAGCGCCGTGCGCGTCCAGCCTTCCTTCGCTCAGGCCTACGAGGCCCTGGGAAGCGTTCTCGCGAAGAAGAGCCCGCAGGAGGCGCTTGCGCAGCTGAGCGAGGCCATTCGTCTCGATCCGCACTCCCCGGCGGTCGTGAGTCGCGCGATCCTGTACCTGTCACTCGGTCGATTCGAGCCGGCGGTCCGCGACCTCGATCAGGCGATCGCCGATGACCGCTCCGATGAGATTGCGTACATCGATCGGGGTGTCGCCGAGGAGGCATTGGGCCATCTCGCCATGGCGCTCGAGGATTACAGCCGGAGCATCCATATCGAGACCACGGCAGCGGCACTCGTGGATCGCGGCAGCATCTACCTTCGCCTTGGGCAGCCGCAGAACGCGCTCGCCGACTTCGATGCGGCGCTCGCACTCGAGCCAGATGACCTGGCTGCGCTCACCGGACGGGCCGACGCGAACTACTCGCCGGACGAGCGAGATCCGGAGCGACTTGCGGGGAGCCTCAGCGATTTCTCGCGCGTCATCGCCGCTTCCCCGAAGAACGCAGCCGCGTATTCGGTGCGGGGCAACATCCATTTCGACCTGAAGCAATATGCGGCGGCCTATAGCGATCTTTCGGAGAGTCTCGAGCTGGACTCGGATCAGCCGGCTGTCCTCTTCAATCGCGCGCTCGCCGCCGAGCACCTCGGGCGTTCCGCCGAGGCTGCCCGGGACCGGCAGGCGGCACGCAAGCTCGACGCCTCGGCTCGTACCGATGCGGGCGCTGCGCGCAAGGCGGCGGGCAGTCCGACGCAGATCGAGTACGCTGCGCCGAAGGACATCGCCCAGGAGGAGCAGCCGCGCGTTGCATTCGCGGCGCCGCGCGCCGCACCGCAGGCGACACCAGCGAGCCCTTCGGGGCCTGCAGTGCCGATACCTGAGGTCACGATCAACGGCTATCGCCCCGTCATGGTGAACGGACAGGAGCGCTTCTGCGAGACTGAAACGGCTCTGGGGTCGCACGTGGAGAAATCGACGGTCTGCTACTCGCAATACGAGCTGAAAGCCGAGCGCGAAAACGCTCAGCGGTACATCCGGGGGGTGCAAGGACAGAGTGGCATCGTGATGGGCGGGTCGTGCCAGCACTCAGCAGCGAACTCGTGCCTGTAGCAGCCGCGGGTGGTCTGCGCGGCACCGCGCGCTGCACCCGTGGGGGGGGCGCCGCCCGCGGCTCGATCCTGATGAAGTCCTGGGTAGAGTATGCAACCATACCCTTCGAATGAACGGGCATGGGGGAGGGCGCCATGAACGCACGATCCAGAGGGTCGATCACGAGCTGCGGGCTCGCGGTGCTGATTGCACTTGCCGCTCAGTTGCCGCGGGCCGCGCACGCGGAGAGCCTGGGGGAGTATCTGGCGGTGCGGTCCAATGCGCTCACGTGCATCGATCGGAAGGTGCCTGCTGCGAAGCGCATCGAGGCCTGCACGACGGTCATCGGTATGGCGGACAAGGGAGTCTCGAGCGCCCGGACGCATGTGGAGTTGATCTATCTGGCAAGAGGCACGGCTTTTCAGAAAGAGGGCAACGATCAGGCGGCTCTCACGGACTTCGAGAGCGCGACGCACAAGGGCCCGCAGAGCGAGCTGGCGTGGCTGGGGCTTGGCAACTTCGACATGGCGCAGTCCGACTACGCGCACGCGCTGGAGAGTTTTGATCGGGCGGTGAAGTTCGGGAGCAAGGACCCGGCCGCCTACAATGACCGGGGAGCGGCGCTCACGGGACTGAAGCGCTATGGGGAGGCGCTGCCGGACTTTGCGCGGGCGATTGCCCTTGATCCCGAGGACACGGTGGCGATGTCCAACCGGGCGACGCTCTACCTGGCCTCCAACCGGGCGAACCTGGCGCTGGTCGATCTCGATACGGTGCTTCGCAAAGAGCCGTTCAATGCCCGGGCGTTCTACAACCGTGGTCTGGCGTACGAGCGCACCGACGCGCTCGAGAAGGCGGTGGAGGATTTTCGCAGTGCCGTGCGCATTCAGCCTTTCGGTCAGGCCTATGAGGCGCTCGGAAGGGTCCTTGCGAAGAAGGACCCGCAGGCGGCGCTTGCGGAGCTGAGCGAGGCGATTCGACTCGATCCGCACTCCCCGGCGCTCAGAAGCCGTGCGATCGTGTATCTGTCACTGGATCGATTCGAGCCGGCCGTGCACGACCTCGACCTGGCGATTGCCGATGACAGCTCCGATGAGATTGCGTACATCGACCGCGGTGTCGCCGAGGAGGAGCTCGGGCACGACACGGTGGCCCTTGCGGATTTCAGCCGCAGCATCCAGATCGAGACCACGACGGCGGCGCTCGTGGATCGCGGCAGCATCTACCAGAGTCTTGGGCAGCGCGAGAAGGCGCTCGCCGATTTCGATGCCGCCCTTGCGATCGAGCCGAACAACGTGGCGGCGCTCATCGGGCGGGCCGACGCAAACTACGCGCCGGATGAGCACGATCCGCAGAGACTGGCGGGGAGCCTCGGCGATTTCTCGCGGGTCATTGCGGCTTCCCCGAAGAGTGCGGGCGCCTATTACGTGCGCGGGGACATCCATTTCGACCTGAAGCAGTATGCGGCGGCGTACGGCGATTTCTCGAGAAGTCTCGAGCTGGACCCGGATCAGCCGTCGGTGCTCTTCAACCGCGCGCTCACGGCCGAGCAGCTCGGGCGCTCGGCCGAGGCCGCCAGGGACCGGCAGGCGGCGCGCCTGCTCGACGCCTCGATACGCGCCCATGCCACCGCGACGCGGGAGGTGGCGGGCAGTCCGACGCAGATCGAGTATGCGGCGCCCCGGAACGTGCCCGAGCAGGAGCAGCCGCGGGTGGTCTTCGCGGCACCGCGCGCTGCGCCCGAGGGGGCGCCGCCCGCTGCACCCGAGGCGGCATCGACGGCACCCTCGGGGGCTGCGGCGCCGCTGGAGCAGGTCACGGTCAACGGCTATTACCGCGTCGTGCAGAACGGACAGGCGCGCTACTGCAGGACTCAAACGAGACCCGGGTCGCACATCGAGACGACGGTCTGCTACACGAAACAGCAGCTCGCCACGGAGCAAGCACGCGCGAAACAGTATATCGATGAGCTTCAGAGGCTGGGCGGCCTCTCACTCGGAGCGCCGGGCTCCTGCCAACATTCGGCCGCGTCTTCCTGCACAAATATGAACGGCAGCATGCACTAGCTGCGCGCTCAGCTCGGACGGCGCAGTGCGACGCCGCCGTTCGTGAGGCCGCCTTTGAGCACGTACGCCTCGAAGCCGCGCTCGACGAGGATGTAGGCGGCCGCGGAGCTGCGCCGGCCGGTATCGCAGTAGACGATGTATGGCGTCGCGCGATCGAGGGTCGAGAGCTTCAAACGGATGAAGTAGAGGGGAATGTTGAGGGAGCTCTCGATGTTGAGGTTCTGATGCTCGCTGGGTAAGCGCACGTCGAGCCACTTGCCGCCGCGCGCCACGATGCCGCTCGCCTCGGGGTAGGTGACCCACTGCAGCAGCGGCTCGTTCATGAGCTCGCGAAAATCCTGCTTGGCGAGGCGCATCAGCGCCCCGTCCGTGAGCATGGTGATGGTGGCATTGCGCTTCGCCTCGGCGATCAACGCCTCCTCGCCGAAGGTGTCTCCCGTAGCGAGCTCGGCGAGCTTGATACCCTCGCGATTGAGCGGCGTTTCGCGCGTGACGGAGCATTTGCCGTTCACGATCACATAGAAGAAGTCGCCCTCATCGCCCTGTTTGATGACGATCTCGCCTGCCTTGTAGGGCACGCGCTGCATGCGCAGGAAGATCGCCTGGATGTTCGCGGGGGGGATGCGATGGAAGGACTTGGTCGAGAGCAGCGTCGTCATCCAATCATCGCCGCCGGCGTTGCCGATCTGCCCCTGCAGCTCCTCGACCTCGTAGGTGCCGGTCTGGTCCCAGGTGATCATCACGTCGAGCAGCTCGCTATCGATGGCGAGATAGCTCACTTCATCCACCGCGCGGGCGCTCGCGCGACGCGGCAGCTGCGGGGCGAGAGGGTTGCGAGCCTCGGGCGTGCCGCCGCGGATCATGCCCACCGTGCGCTCGCCCTCGCGCAGCTCCACCATGCCCCCGACGAGCCACACCGTGCGCTTGTCGCTCTCGCCCTCGCGAAATAGAAAGCGGCCCGCCGACATGGTGCGAATGCTGACTTTCTTGGCTAGCGCAGCGAGATTCTCCCGCTTCAGGCCGTCGAGGGGCGCGAAGTTCTTGAGGACCTGTACGCTGGCTTCTCGTTCCTCGGCCATCGAGCGGATGTACTTCTTTGGTGTGGCGGCTAGCCGGGTGATGTTAACGGGGATGCCGCTGCGTCTCTGGAACGCCGTTCACGCTTTTCGGCCGGCTTCGCCCGTCGCCTGGATGCCCGGCTCCTCAAAACGAGCACCGCTTCGCTCCACCTGTGCCCAGCCCGCATCCGGTGAGAATCGGGGACCGTACCGCTCCGCGAGCTCGGTGAGCCGCGCGGTGACTGCTGCGATGCCGCGAGTGCGCGCATAGGCGAGCGGCCCGCCGCGGAACGGCGCGAAGCCCGTCCCGAAGATCACCGCCGCATCGAGCAGGTCGGCGTCGGCCACCACGTGCTCGCGGAGCACGGCGACGCACTCGTTGACGAGCACCAGGATCAGCCGGTCCTCGAGATCGGGCGAAGGCGCACCGGAGGAGGTTTCCGCATCCGGCTTCACCGGCTTGCCCTCCTGCCAGCGATAGAATCCTTCCCCGCTCTTGCGGCCGAGCTTCTTCGCGGCGACGAGCTGCTCGAGGCGCCCGAGGTCCGGTGCCTGCCGGCCGAGCTCCGTGGCGATGATCTCACCGACATCGTGCGCCACGTCGAGCCCCACGACGTCGGCGAGCTCGATCGGCCCCATCGGCATCCCGAAGCGCGCGGCGGTCGCATCGATCCGCGCGAGCGGCACGCCTTCCTCGCCCGCCCGCATGGCTTCCTGCAGATAGGGCATCAGCACGCGATTGACCACGAACCCCGGCGCGCTGCGGCAGGGCACGGGGAGCTTGTCGAGCCGGCGTGCAAAGGCGAGCCCTGCCGCGACCATCGCGGGATCGGTGCGCTCGGATTGCACCACCTCGATGAGCGGCATCTGGGCGACCGGATTGAAGAAGTGCAGCCCGACCAGCCGCTCGGGCCGCGCGAGCTTCGCGGCGAGCGGGGCGAGCTCCAGGCTCGAGGTGTTCGTCGCCAGCAGCGCTTCCGGTCTCATCCGTGGCTCGAGCGAGGCGTACAGCTCGCGCTTCGCATTCAAGCTTTCGAAGATTGCCTCGATGACGACGTCGGCCCCGGGTACGCCGTCGCCGGCGACATCCGCGCGCAGCCGCTCCCGCGCGGCCGTCCGCTGCGCCGGATCGCGCAAGCGCTTCGCGAACAGCTCTGCGGCACGTGCGAGGGCCGGCTCGATGAACTCGGCCGCCCGATCCTGCAGCGTCACCTCGAAGCCGCGCAGCGCGCACCAAGCGGCGATGTCCCCACCCATCACGCCGGCGCCGATCACGTGGACGCACCGCACCTTCGGGGCTTTGCCCGCGAGCGACTTCAAGCGGTCCTGCAGCAGGAATACGCGCACGAGCTGATGGGCCGTCTCGGTACCGAACAGGGTTGCGATCGAGCGTGCCTCCGCGATGAAGGCAGCCTCTCCACGCGCACCGTAGCGTGCCCACAGCTCGATCAGCGTGTAGGGCGCGGGGTAGTGCTCGCGCGGCGCCTTCGCAGCCACCTGCCTGATGAGTGCGGGCTTCACGAGCGGCCTCACCGGCCGAAGGTTGAGCACACGCTCGAGCAGCGGGGCGCGGCGGCGCGCCGGCGGATGCAGCACGCACTCGCGTGCGGCTTGCTCCAGATCGGCGGCGGGAACGAGGCGGTCGACGAGCCCGATCGCGAGCGCACGGTCGGCGCGCACCGGACGGCCGGTGAGCATGATCCGCATCGCGGGGCGCACACCGAGCAGCCGCACGGAGCGCACCGTTCCGCCAAACCCCGGATGAATCCCGAGCTGCACCTCGGGCAGTCCGAGCGAAAGCCGGTCGTCCCCGACCGCGACGCGATAACGGCAGGCGAGCGCGAGCTCGAGACCGCCCCCCAGAGCGAAGCCGTGCAGTGCGGCGACCGTCGGACAGCGCAGCGACTCGAGCCGATCGAGCACGAGCTGGCCGCCGCGGGCGAGCTTGAAGCCCTGCTCGGCGCGCTCGAGCATGGTGAATTCGCGGATGTCCGCTCCCGCGATGAAGCCGTTCGGCTTGCCGGAACGCACGACGACCCCCCGTGGGGCAGAGGCGGCGAGCGGCTCGAGCAGACTGCCCAGCTCCTCGAGCACCTCTCGGGAAAGCACGTTCGTGGACGTACCGGGTTTGTCGAGCGTGAGCCAGGTGATCCCGCCCGCATCACGCTCCATCGTCCAGGCTTCAGTCATCGCGGCACCACTCACGTGAGTTCGGAGGGTGGGGGAGGGCATCATGCGGCCGATAGGCTCTTCGCTGCCCCGAGGTTCACCTCGAAGTCGCAAACGAGCGGCCGGTGATCGGACAAGCGCACGTCCGGTACCCGGAACTGCGTCACCGCGATACCCGTGCTCACGAGGATGAAGTCGAGCTCGATCCGCGGGAACCGCGCGGGAAAGGACGGCAGCCCGGCCGCATTCGCGCTCGTGAGGCCCGTCGCGCGCATGAAGAGGTAGATCTCGTGCGTGCCCCAGAAGGTGTTGAAGTCCCCGGCGACGATCACCGGCTTGCGCGAGCGCATGATGAGGTCGTGAAGGTAGCGCAGCTGCGATTGGCGCTGGCGATATTTGAGCGACAGGTGCACGAGGAAGACGCACACGTGCTCGAGCTCGAGCTCGATGATGAGCCGCTTGATGCCGGTATCGAAATAGTGGAAGCGAGCGCCGCTCACGTGAGGCGCGGAAAGGAATGCGTTCGCCTGTTTGCGGACGATCGGGACGAACTGGTTGATGGAGCTCGCGCCATATTTGCACTCGTACGCGGAGTAGTGGCCGAGCTCGCGCGCGATGTATTCGGCCTGGTTCAGCATCCCGGTCCGGATGGAGCCCGTGTCGATCTCGATCAAGCCAGCGATATCGGGTCTTTCGTGCCTTAAGAACTCGGTGATGCCGAGCAGGACGCGCCGATTGCTGCGGAGGTACCCGGCACCCGGAACCGGGAGATGGAATGCGGGTCCAGTGCCGGTCGCGTAGCGAATGTTGTAAACGAGCAGGCGCAAATGAACCGATTCCGGCCTCACGGAAAGCCCGGTATTTTACTCTCCGCGCGCGGCAGCGGGACCGTTTTGCCGCCGCCAGCCGGTTTGTGCGAGACTCCAGCGTGCGGGGGCCGTCGCAACGACCGAGGCGAGGCTGCGTGCGGGCCCGCTCGAGAGCGGAGTCGAATCCGCAACTGAAAACCGCACTGCGAGGTGAGATGACGCAAGCGAATCCCATCCGCCTCTTCGTGGCCCACCTCTGGGAGGCGGGCGAGGACTATCTGCGCGTGTTCGAGTATCTCGAGAGCGCACCCAATTTCTTCTACAAGAATTTCAGCACGCCGGAGCAGCGTCCGGTCGGCGACAAGGAAGCGCTCAAGGAGGACCTGCGCCGCCAGATCGCCCCCGCCGAGGCGGTGGTCGGTCTCGCGAGCCTCTTCGAGCGCGATCGTGATCTCAGTACGTTCCAGCTGCTCTATGCGCAGGCCTGCCAGAAGCCCGTCATCCTGCTCAAGCGCTTCGGAGAATCGCGGCCCGTGCCGAAGCCACTCGCGGATCTCGCGGACGAGGTGGTCGACTGGGACGAGCGAGCTCTGGTCGATGCCGTGCGGCGCCAAGCGCGGCACGAGGATACGACTCGCTGGGATACGATCGAGTTCAAGCTCGATTGAGAGCGGTCCTCGCGACTCAACGCTCCGTCGCGTAAAGCGGTACGACCTGCGCCGGCACCGAGGGCCGCGCGGCGGTCGCCTCGTGAGGCAACGCGCCGAACATGCGTACCACGCTGCAGGCAACGCGATCTGCCTCTTCGTTCGACATCTTACGGGTGGTGGCGCGCACCGAATCCTCACCCCGACGCATCGGGCGCTCTCGGGTCAGTGTCCGGCTCACTGCCCGAAACTCCTCGCGCATCTCGCGGGGCAGCTCCTCTTCGCGGACCTCCGCGAGGTGCCTGCGATAGGCGTCCGCGAGCCGATCCTTGATCGGACCCGAGCGCGCGAGCGACAGCGCCGCACGCTGAAACCTCTCCCAGGCGGTCGTGGACGCATCGCTCGCGAGCAGCTCGGACGGGGTGACCCGGGCCCCCGGCCCGGAACGACCAGGCTCGAGCGGCATCGGTTGTTGTTCTCGCTGCACGAGCCTTGTCCGGCCAGGATGGGACCCCAAAATATAACGCAGTTCCAGACAATGTTAAATCGGAGCGCACGAGGGAGAGCAGGCAGTGTCGGTCGAGGGTCGCTCCGGCCAGGCTCACAATAAGTTAGTAATGTTATTTATCATTACTATCTTATATCTACATGTTTATATTATATATTGCATGCCTGTGCCGAGAACCCAGTCCTGGCCGCATGCGGACCGCTGACGCGCTTGCCGATCGGACCCGGCACAGAGCGACTGCTGGGCTTGGCCGGGCGTGCCGAGCGCATCGATAGACTCTCCGCCGCCGGAACTGTCGGTCGGATCGCGCGGTCCGATGATCATCGGAGAATCCGGAAACGGCTACGTTACAGCCAAATGGTGACGCGGCCGGCATCCTGGGCGCGCTCATCGCCAGCGCTCTCCGTCTGGCGTATGATCGAAACGTTCGATTCAAGAGGTCGACCTTATCGTGGATCTGTTCTCACCTAAACATCTGCTGATCGTGCTGCTGATCGTGCTGCTCGTCTTCGGCACCAAGAAGCTCAAGTCGATCGGCTCCGACCTGGGCGGGGCGTTCAAGGGCTTCAAGGAAGCCATGAAGGACGGCGAGCACGAGGGGGACGAGGCGGCCAAGCCTGAGGACGCCAAGAAGCTCGCCGGCACGGAAAAGCCCGCGGAGCAGCGGCCGGCCGCCACGGCGGAGAAGGCGGCAGACAAGGACAAGGCCGCCTGACTCGGGCCCCGGAGCTGGGCGACGGTCATCAGTGGGCGATGTCGCGCACCATGGCGCGCGCGATCTGGCCCGACTGTCCTTTCGCGAGTGTGTCGGTCGCATACAGGGATTTCAAGAACGCCTGATCCCAATCGGTCAGGCCGGCAGGGGCCGCGCGAGGCGCTCTGTCGAACAACTTCAGAATCGTGGGAGCATCGCGCAGATCGGCGTCGGGCTTGAGCTTCGCAAGACCGACCATTGCGACGTAGGCAGCGAGCTGTCCGAACGTCACTCCACGGACTCGCGTCCTGTCGACGATGACGAAGACTCGCGAGAACGTCGACCTGGCACTCAACGCGAGATGGCTCCCGCCTGCCGTTCCGCGACCGCACCGAAAATACACGCCCGGCTGACACATCATGATGTTGTTACGTTCTGGTTTTGCGCAAACCGGCATGGTCAACATCGACTGACAGGTGGCAAGCGGTCCGCCCCAGGGATCCTTCTGATTGGCGTTGTACCAAACTCGCACCGCGCGAGGCGTCTCGATGAAGTCATCCACGACACCCTTCGGTGTCTCACTGGAATTGGAGATGGAGTCGCCCCACGTGTCGTAGCCGAAGGTGAACGGGCGATTGCGCTTCTCCATCGCCCTCAGCAGGTCCCCGGGCTGGGACGTCACCAGAACGTAAAGATTGGCAGTGCAGTGCTCCTCCCCGAGCGGCACTCCGGCCTTGCGCGCAATCTCGGAGAGGCGCTCGAGGATGAATTCGCCGTGTTGCCGCGTGAGGCCAGAGACGAGCGGGCACACGGGCGGTGCTTGCCAGCGCGCGATTCCGTCCACACCCCCATTCTCCGGAGCGACGATCTGGTTGACGAACTTCCGGACCCGAGGCATCAGTCTCTGACGCTCGGCTGTGACGGTGACCTCCTGCAGCCTCTCGGCAGCTGACGAGCTGCCGTTCGACGATTGATCCGCAGCCCGCGCGTCGGCGAATGCCAGGACCATCAGTGTCGCCGATAGAATCAAGGCTCGCAGCGCACTTGACATCGGAGTAGCCCTCCGTCGCCCGAATCGCGGGCAGTTTGCCACTCGGAAATGGCCAAGTACAGGCGCCTCGCTGCTCCCGCAGGCAATTGAAATGGGACGCGTCTCGCCGCGAATGCGATACAATGAACACCTGAATGTCTCCGGCTGCCGGGAGGAAAGACCCACGTGGCCGCACTGATTCCCCAGCTGCAAATCCTCCCCGCGAACCAGCGGCGCCTGTGGAGCCGGCTCGGGGAGACCCCGCCGGATTTCGTTCTCTACGGCGGTACGGCGCTGGCACTGCGGCTCGGCCATCGGTCGAGTATCGATTTCGATTTTTTCGCGCGCCGGGCGTTCCAGCCGATCGAGCTTGTCCGGGAGATTCCCTACCTGACGAATCAAACAATCGTACAGGAAGGGCAGAGCACGCTGTCCTGCGAGGTCGAGACGGGGGTTGGCGCCGTAAAGATCAGCTTCTTCGGTGGGCTGTCGATCGGCCAGATCGAACCACCGGCTCTCGTCACGACCAATCAAATCGCCGTGGCCTCCTTGAAGGACTTGTTCGGCATGAAATGCGCCACGGTTCCTCAACGGAACGAGTCGAAGGACTATCTCGATATCCATGCCCTCATGCAGCAGGGTGGAATCACATTGTCGGAGGGCATGGCGTGCGCGGCGGCCATGTATGGAAGGCAGTACAATCCCGCGTTGACGCTTCAGGCGCTCTCGTATTTCGACGATCTGCACGAGGCGCTCCCGCAGGCTGTGCGCGCCGCTCTGCTGGCCGCCGTCAAGAACGTGTCGCTTGCGCATCTACCGGCCGCCACGGCGCTGCAACGAATCGGCGACGGCGTGGAGCGATCTCGCGCATGAATGAGCACCTGGAAGCAGTCGCGCGGCACGTCAATTGGTACACGGAGCCTCAGCGCGTCCTGGCCGAACCCGACTGGTTCCTGGCTCAGGTCATGGCGCGCGGCAGCTTCGAGGACATCGTAACGATCCTCGAGCATTATTCACGGGACGATTTGAGGCAGGCGTACCTCGCCGCGCCTCCGGGCTTGTTTACGAGGCGCGCGTGGGCGTACTGGGGACTGATGCTGGTGGATGACGCGGCGCGTCCGATGCCCGAACGATTTCCCGGAGCCAATCGCTTGGATTGGCGACGCGCGACCTGAGCCCCGGCTTCGCTCGCGATGCCTCGAGGTGCGCATAATGTATATTATGGTAAATCACGCTGCGGGTGACCAGAATCTCACCGGAGCTTGCGCTCAGGACTCCTCGGAGCCGGCGCCGGCGGGCTCATCCCGAATCAACCGGGACAGCGTGTCGATGAGCCCGTCCGGATCGACCGGTTTGGACAAATGCTCATCAAAGCCGGCAGCCAGGGCCCGTTCACGGTCTTCCGCGCGGGCAAATGCGGTCAAAGCCACGGCGGGCACGCGCCTCACGCGTTGCTCCTGCTCAGCCCGGCGGATGCTTGAAATGAACACGTAGCCGTCCTCGTCCGGCATGCCGATGTCGGCGATGAGGACATCGGGACGCTGGGTCGTCATCACTTCCCGTGCTTGGCGGGCCGAGCCCACCGAGCGCACGCGTGCACCGTGCTGTTCGAGCAACAACTGCGCGGCTCCTCGCGCCCCGCTCTCGTCTTCGACCAACAGCACGTGCGCCCCGCGCAGAGCGCCGGGTTCGCCGGCGACCGAGCTCTCCCTCGGTGCGGCGGCGAGACGCTTCTCCAGGGGCAGGAACACGGTAAAGACCGCGCCGCGGCCTTCCCCCTCGCTCTCTGCGGTGATCGTGCCGCCCTGCAGCTCGACCAGCTCTTTGGGCCTCTCTTGAATTCCGAGTGGGTAATCGAGGCAGGTGGCATGGCGAAACCGGGTCGAATTGCCTCGAAGCGGGG
>JBOHZR010000233.1:0-4048 GCA_050738595.1 Steroidobacteraceae bacterium
CCCCGCTCGAGAGCTCATCCAGCCGCGAGCCCGCCACCCACACCTCTCCCTCGTCGGCGCGATCGAGCCCACCGATCAGATTCAGCAGCGTCGTCTTGCCCGAGCCCGAGGGCCCCATCAGGGCGAGGAACTCCCCGCTCTGCACCTCGAGATTCAGCCCGTGCAGCACCTCCACCTGCTGCTTGCCGCGGGTGTAGCGCTTGACTACGTTCTTCAAAGACACTACTGCCGTCATGACTTCTCCCCCGCTTTGGCCAGAAACGACACCCGCATCCCCATCTGCCCCGTATCCCCTGATGCCTCGATCGCCACTGCGGTCGCATCGGCTCGATGCGCAGTGGCTCGTGCAGCGGGGCCGTGCAACGATTGGGCGGACGTTGTATTGGTGTTATATATAACTACAGCACTTGAGGCACGTCAAGCGTCCCTCCGCCTGCAACCGGGTCCTCGGCGACCCCGTGCACCGGCACGGGGGTTTCCTTGGCGGGCTACTGCGGCCCGCCCTGCCCGGCCGAGAGCAGCGCGTCGACCTCCTTTTCCGCCGCGACCCAATCCGCCTCTTCGCCGCCTGCGCCGAACCCACGACGCTCCGCGCGCAGGTAGGCGGCCTTGGCGATCATCGCGCGGCGAGTCTCCGCCGAGACCGTGATCGGCGCTCGGCCGGCGCTCGGCTCACGCCCGGGGGTTTCCTGCCGAGGTGCGCTGCCGGGGTTCCGCGCTGATTTCTCTGCTGCGGCACCGGGGCGCGCCTGGCGAGACTCTGCGGCGACGGACTGGGACTGGGACGGGGACGGGGTGCGACGGGAATCACTGCTGCGACGACTGGCCATTTGATCCTCCTGATGAGGCCGTTGAACGCGATGCCGGAACGAGCGCCGGGCCACCCCCACGGCGGCCACCGCGCCGAATCACCGGCGGTGCGCGCGGTGCCGGATCACCGGCCCTTGCGCATGGACGGCGAGCGTATCATCCCGTGCAGATACTTGCGAAAGTCGCGGCCGAGCGAGGGATGGCCGAGCGCATACTCCACGGTCGCCTGCAAATAGCCGAGCTTGCTGCCGCAGTCGTAGCGCTTGCCGGTGAAGCGATACGCATAGACTGCCTCCTCGCGCATCAGCGCCGCGATGCCGTCGGTGAGCTGAATCTCACCGCCGCTGCCGCTGCCGAGCCGCTCCAGATGCTCGAAAATCGAGGGCGTGAGGACGTATCGGCCGACGACCGCGAGCGTCGAGGGCGCGGCCGCGGGCTTCGGCTTCTCGATGATGCTGTGCACCCGGCTTGTCGCGGATTTATCGGCCTCGATCTCGACAATGCCGTACTTCTCGGTGTCCCGCCGCGGCACGACCTCCACGCCGAGGACGCTCGCGCGCTTCGCCTCGTACACGTCCGCCATTTGATGCAGGCAGCCGACCTCGCCCCGGATGAGATCGTCCGCGAGATGCACGAAGAAGGGCTCCACGCCGACCGCCGGCTGGGCGCAGAGCACCGCATGCCCGAGGCCAAGCGGCGCCGGCTGGCGGATGAAGATGCAGGCTGCATAGGAGGGCAGGACGCTGCGAATCTGATTGAGCAGATCGCTCTTGCCCTGCGCTTCGAGCATGTGCTCGAGCTCCTGATCCGAGTCGAAATGATCCTCGATCGCGCGCTTCGATGCGCCCGTGATGAAGACGAGCCGGCTCACACCTGCCTCGAGCGCCTCCTCGACTGCATACTGGATGAGCGGCTTGTCGACGACGGGGAGCATTTCCTTCGGGCTCGCCTTGGTCGCGGGCAGAAAGCGCGTGCCCCGACCCGCGACGGGAAATACCGCCGTGCGAATGACCGACGCCGCGTGGGACCTCATGCGATGCTCCTCGTGCGCAGGTGTGAGCGGGGCCGCCAGTGTAGCGGATGAGCGCGCGTCCTTAGCGACGCGATGCGGCCGTCTCATCCGTGCGCTCCGCCCATTTGAATACTGCCGGGTGCATGCCGTCCCAGGCGCGGCATCTCGGACACCGCCAGAACCAGCCGACGCTCAGCAGTCCGCATTCCTCGCATCGGTAGCGTCCGTCGGCCTCCGCGATGCGCACCAGGAGCTTGCCGAGCGAGGGGGCATCTGCCGCGAGCTCGGCACCGGTCGGGTCGGCCGCGACGAGCTGCAGCCGGCCGGCATCCTCCTGGGGCAGCGCCGTCGCGAGCAGCCAGGCGAGCTGGCGCGCGGTGAGCCGTCCCGTGCCCTTGAGCCGCGCGGAGAGATTCTCGAGCACGTCGTCACGCCCGAGCGAGCGGCCGAGCGCGATCAGCCGCGGGATGATCTCGAGCGCGAGTCCGGGCGCGGCCTCGAGCGCGCACGAGTAGCGCTCGAATGCGCCGTGCGGCTCGCCTTCGGCCTCGAGCATGCGCGCTGCGAGAATATCGGCGCGCGGAAGCGCGGGATCATGGCTGCGCGCCTGTTTGAGCAGTGCCCGGGCGCGCTCGGTATCGCCCTCCAGAATTGCGTGCTCGGCGAGCTCGCACAGATAGTGCGCGGCGACGCTGCGCCGCTCCTTCTTCAGCTCGGGCGGCAGATCGTGAAAGACCTTGAGCGCTTTGGCCCAGTCGCCCTGCTGCTCGTAGATGCGCAGCAGCTGCTCGAGCGCGTCGCGGCGATGATCGCGCGACGCCGCGAGCTCCTCGAGGAGCCGCTCCGCGCGGTCCATGAGCCCGGCACTCAAAAAATCGAGCGCGAGGGCGAAAGCCGCCCGGTCGCGGATCGCGGGCGCCCCCTGGTCCTTGAGCCGCGTGTGCACGGCGATCGCCCGCTCGACCTCCCCGCGCTTGCGAAACAGACTTCCGAGCGCGAATTGAATCTCGGCTGCGTCCTCATTCGAAGCGCCGACGCGGGTGAAGACCTCGGCAGCGCGGTCGAAGCGATCGTTGATGAGGTGATCGAGTCCGATGTAATAGTCCCGCGGCAGGCGCACGGTGCGCGCGCCACCGTGCCGTCCGAGCAGCCATGCGGCAATTCCCACCGCGACGAATGCCGCGGCGAGCAAATACGGGGAAAGCTCGAACATTTAGTCGCGGATCGGCCTGTCCGCGCCGTCGTTGACACGCTCGCGCAGGTCCTTGCCGGGCTTGAAGTGCGGCACGTACTTGCCCGAGAGCGCCACCGCCTCGCCCGTCTTGGGGTTGCGCCCCTGCCGCGGCGGGCGGAAATGCAGCGAGAAGCTGCCAAAGCCCCGAATCTCGATCCGCTCCCCCTGCGAGAGCGCGTCGCTCATGATCTCGAGGATCTGCTTGAGCGCGAGCTCCACGTCCTTCGCCGGCAGGTGCTTCTGCTTGGCCGTGATGATCTCGATGAGCTCGGACTTGGTCATCAGCCGCGGTCGCCGATGTGCTCCTTCAGCAGATCGCCGAGGCTCGTGCCCGTCGGTGCCTGCTCGGAGCGATAGCTCTGCACCGCCTCGGCCTCCTCGTGGGCTTCCTTCGCCTTCACGGAGAGGCTGATCGTGCGCGACTTGCGGTCGACGCCCGTGAATTTCGCCTCGATCTGATCACCGGCCTTGAGGACCGTGCGGGCATCCTCGACCCGATCGCGCCCGAGCTCCGAGGCGCGCAGCTGCCCCTCGACGCCGTTGCCGAGATCGACGATCGCGCCGCGCGCATCGACCTCCTTGACGGTGCCGCGCACGATAGTTCCCTTCGGATTCTCGGCGATATACGCCGAGAACGGGTCCTTCGCGAGCTGCTTGATGCCGAGCGAGATGCGCTCGCGGTCCGGATCGATCGAAAGCACCATCGCCTCGACCTGCTGGCTCTTCTGGAAGTTGCGCACCGCCTCCTCCCCCGGCTGGTCCCAGGAGATGTCCGAGAGGTGCACCAGCCCGTCGATGTTGCCCGGCAGGCCGATGAAGATGCCGAAATCGGTGATCGACTTGATCTGACCGGCGACCTTGTCGCCGCGATTGTAGTTCTCCGCGAACTCCTTCCACGGATTCGCATTGCACTGCTTCAAGCCGAGGGAGATGCGGCGGCGCTCCTCGTCCACGTCGAGCACCATCACCTCGACCTCCTGGCCGGTGTGCAC
>JBOHZR010000234.1:0-22701 GCA_050738595.1 Steroidobacteraceae bacterium
ATATTAGTTTGTATTCCTGCTTTTCTAAGACGGAAAGCACGAGACTCAGGGAGCCAACAACGAGAGCCGCATACATCCAAGGGGCAATCCACGCTGCGATGCGGCCCACGTCCTCCCAGTTTTTTCCAAAGAGGGGCGCTGCGAATAGTGGTGCTCCGATCATTACGGCCGCCAACGGCAGAAGGCCATAAGCGGACAACTTCCTCAGCAGATCGCGAAACAGGCCGTACGCCTCTTTATGTCTCCGTTCCCGGACTGCGCTTGCGACCTCCATCTGAAAGACGTCGGCAACGGCCATGCCAATCTGCGAATTTGGAACGGCGACCAGTAAACGGGCGAGCCCGAACCAGCCGGCCGCCCGTGCACCGTATAGCGACGCTATCATGGGAATCGGCAGCATAATTGCCAGCTGATTGAGCGCCACCGACGGCATTTCGTACTTAGCGAACTTTGCATAGCGCATGGCCGCCATATGCATGGCGCCCCATCTCATGGGCAGGCGCGCCTTGTCATGTCGATGGACTGCTCTTCGCAAGATGATCGCCGCGCCCAGAGCGCCTCCAAACTCTGCCGCGAATAGGCCTATCGTCCCGCCACCCAGCAGGCCCGATAGTATTCGAATGATTACGTTTGATCCGGACTTTGCAACGGCCGCCCGACCGATGCTTTTGACCAGCCCCCGTCGCAAGCTTAGAGCGCGATACAGCATGAAAATCCCGTACCCAATGAATAGCGGTACGGAGATCAATACCGCCCATGACGGTAAGATCGCGAACCCAAGAATCTTGTCGCGCGTGAGCCAAAAGAGGACCGGGGCGGACAAAGCTGCCATCATTGCTACGCATACACCTCCCACCCGAAACACATGGGCCGCTTCGGTATCATCCACAGCGACGATCACCGCTGACTCGTACCTAAGCGAAAGCAACGATGCCCATAGACCAAAGAACGCCAGAAAAATTGAGATAATGCCTATCTCGTCTGGCGTGTACAGCCGGGTTACCACAGGCATTCCACAGGCCGTGGTTATCTGAGCGACCGCCGTTCCGCCCGCAAGAGCGACCACCCCTCGACCAAGCCGGCTCTTGGGAGCAAATCCCCCGAGCATGTTCAGGAGCCGACGGCACTGCCGGCCGGAGCTAAGCGGTGCTCCGCCTGGGGCTCCGGTTCCGGACCCATCATTCCGAGCACCGTCATGATGAGCAACGGAATGGCATACCAACTTATCGCCGGAAAATCCGCGACCAGGCTTCGGTCAGGGTAGATACCATCCAAATGGAAGAACACGACAGCGCTGCGGGCCCATTCTTCGAGAGGTTGGCTGTCATGTCGTTTCGACACGAGGACCCCGTGACGAACGACCAGTCGCCACGATATAGATTGCGGACAAGAGGATGCCCGAGCCGGCACCAGCGCCACATATTAGCAAACGCATCGGTGATGATCTTTCTTCGGGCAATCTTGCAGCGCTCACCGTCTTGAGGACGTACTCATTGTTGACCTGGGTCATCATCAAGGTCCTCGTCTGTTCTTCAATCAGGTCGCTCAAAATTACCTTTATATCCTTTAAATTCGTTTTCTCGAGTTGCCCCTCGAGATATCTGATTCTCTCTTGCGCTTCTTCTCTGTCGTGCAGCTGGAATTGTCGATTGATTGCCACGACGAGCTCGTCTACCCACTCCCTTGCTATATAAGGCGAGTAAAACTCTACGCTGAGAGTAACGAGTCCCGTCTGCTTATCTTGATAGACAGAAAGTCTCCGACTCAACGCCTTGTAGAGCTCCCATCCATTCGGAGCCGCCGTCTCCCCTTTCGCTGGATTGAACTTTCTTACCCACTTATGACTTGAATCGTCGTATAGCTTTGGGTCGATCTCCAACCGGTTATCTGCCCGATTCCAGCCCGTTGCCGCAAATATTGGAACTTCCAGCTGATTCTGTCGTATGAAATCAGCAAGGAAGCCCCAGCTCTTGAAGACTTCCAGGGCGATTCCCGTTCGATCTTGAGTCTGCGGCAGGCTGATCCCAGCTAGAGATGTCAAGCCGCCGAATTGGTTCGCCAGCTGAGATAACATAGAATTATTGTCGTTTTCAGCAGGCATGAGCATCGCTTTGGCAGTGTATTCGTCCGGAAGCCACAGGGCCACGGCCGCCGACGCGAACGTGAATATCGCGGTTACCGCCACGACTACCCATTTCCGTCGCCAAATGATTCTGCAAATCTGTCGCAGGTCGACCTCCTCCTCTGCTTGCTCCCTAGATAGTACCAATTCGACCCTTGCGAGCCCGTTATAGTGTTCGTTAGTTCTTAACTCAGTGCTGTCAGTGCTCATGCTATTCCGCCCTCACCGAGTACCTCGTTCCCATCCGTTCACTCGCTTGCGATGGACATATCAGTCCTTTGTGCAGAACAAAGTACGTGGCCGGCAGGCATTCGTACTTGGCGAGGCCCGTACCGGCCTCACGTGGGTTCTTATCTACAACGCATGCACCGCCGCCACCGCAACAGCAATGTTGTACAGGATTGTGGTGACCTCCTTCCACATAGCAAGCGAGGGTACCTTCTCCGCATTGAGGGGCACTACGATGGTGTCACCCCGCCGGATTCGCGCTGTCCTGCTGAACCACTTGTGCCCCCGCTTGAGGGCTACGCTACCGTCAGCGCGGACGACGTAGATCTCCCTCCAGTCCGCCCGCCGAGTTGCGCCGCCGCTCAGGGCGATATAATCATCCGTTGCGAGCCCAGCTCTCCAGACATGCGCAGTCGAGTTCTGAACCTCTCCGATGACGGTGACGTACGGCCTGATGCGGGGTATCAGCAACTGGTCGCCAGGCCGTAACGCGATATCTGCTCCTTGCCCCGGATGATTGATGGCATCGTCGAGATTGATGACCAGACGCCCGACGGCTTGGGCACTCCTGAGCTGTGCGAGAAGGCTCGTGCCGATGCTAAGAGCCTGACCCGCGTTCTGGCCCTGCTCTGTTTGCGTGCTTTGCAGTGCGAGCGTCGTTAGATCGGACCGCATGCGCTGGGCAAGCTCATCCATGTGCTTTTGCTCCTCCTCCTTTATCGCGACCCGCGTGAACACCGTACCCTCCGCGAACGCGTACGGAGTCAGGCCCCCGGCACGCTTGATCAGGGAGCTCAGAGTCTCCCCTTCTCTGATCGGGTACGTTCCCGGAAAGCGTACCTGCCCGGCGATCGCTACGGAGCCCTGGGTCGCCCAGTAAGGCAGCTCCTTGATGATCAGCGTGTCGTAAGGCTCGAGGGACAGGTCTGCGGCGGCGTCACCCTGAAGCGCCGCGGCGAGATCGATCCGTACGATTTCCGTTTTTCGGTACTGGTCATCCGCGACGATGTATCGCGTGAGCTCGGCATCCAACCGATACGCTGCGGAGTTGAGCCCGCCGCCCGCTCTCACAAGGTCACTGATCCGCATCCCTGGCTGAAGGGGATAACTCCCCGGGGCGATCGTCTGCCCGTCAACGGTCACGATGGGGGGGGCTGCTCCGTCACGGGTCTGGGATTTCAACTGCTGCAGGACCTCAGCCAGCTCGCTGCCTCGGTCCGCTCTGAGTGGCAGCACGATAACCCTATCGCGACTCTGCAACACGGGGTCGGCCGAGGTTCGTGGAGCCTGGAACGCGCGCACCGCATCCGCAGAAAGGACAGAGACTCTTCGCCCCGGGTAGCTTTCCCTGCGGATGAGCACGTAGCGCTGATCCGCATTCTCCTTGAGGGCGGCTAGACTGCTCAGCAGGTCGGTCAGGCGCATGCCCTGATGCCAAGCGTACATGCCGGGTCGGAGCGCCTCTCCCCGGAGAGACACCGAGTCGGCCATTTCGTCGAGAATATGCGGGACGGTAAGAATGTCACCAGGACGCAACCTCATGGCAAGCTGGCGCATCGAGGTAAGGTCGAGGTCGATGACGCGCAGCTCCCTCCCGCCGTCGACCCGCTCCAGCTTCGCTCCATGCGGGTCGGCATGTGGAACCAGGCCGCCCGCGAGCGACAGCAGGTCTCCGATGGTGTCTCCCGAATGTACTTCGTAGATGGCGGGCCGCCGCACGTCGCCGCCGATGCTTACCGTCGGGCCCACCGGCGGCACGAAAACCACGTCACCCTGCTGAAGCCGCGCATCCCCGGCGCTGTCTCCGTGCAGAAGCAGCGCGTAGAGATCGAGCCTGGCGACGACTCTGCCATCGCGCTTGACCTGCACCCTTCTCAACGAGCCGATTTTCGAGACGCCGCTCGCCGCGTAGAGAGCGTTCGTGACCGTCGACAGGCTGCTCACCTGATATGAGCTGGGTACGTTCACATCCCCTGTGACGAAGACTTGGATTGTGCGCAACGCACCCATCGTTACGCTCGACTCGACGTCGATCATCTGAGTCGAGATCGCCTGCTGAATCCTGCGCTTGACTTGGTCATACTTAAGCCCAGCGACCTGAAGCGGTCCGAGGCCGG
The DNA here is from genome assembly GCA_050738595.1 of Steroidobacteraceae bacterium. GTDB lineage: Bacteria > Pseudomonadota > Gammaproteobacteria > Steroidobacterales > Steroidobacteraceae > JASHUC01. The sequence goes on from JBOHZR010000234.1 coordinate 4,468, forward strand.
GGATGTGCACCAAGCCGTTGCGGTCCACCGCCAGCGAGTAATCTCCCTGCTCCTTGCCGTAGAGCTCCAGGTCCATGGTGTCGCCCGGACCGACGATGTAGTCGGTGGGGACCGGAATGTTGTTGGACGGCGCAAATCCTGACTGCTGACTGCTGAAAAGGTCGTAGCCGAACGGGTGGAGCGCGGTGGTCGCCAGATTGACCACTGGGAGCAGACTCACTTTGAACGTGAAGCCCGCAAGGCCCGGCTCCGCGTTGAGGAGAGCAGTTGCCTCATCCTCGGTGAGCCCCCAAAGCGTGATGGGCGGAAGAGTCGGCAGCGTGAGCTGCCCGATGCTGTTCAGCGTGTAGGGGTTTCCGTCGAGAATCTGCTGGCGTCGGTCCGTGAGCAATGTCCGCAGCTTTTCCTGCACGTCCGGCGACGTGACCGATTCGCCGCCCACAAAGCCGCCCTGCGCCTCGAGAAGCCGCTCCGCGACTGCCGAGTTGATGGGCAAGAGAGCGTCCCGAGCTCCGGGCTTGCATTCGGAAGTTGGCGGCGTACCTGGAGCCTGTTGACCGGCGCTACCCGCCTGCTCACAAGGTGGGACGACAGCGTCGACCGAGAGCAGCAGCACTGAATTCGGCCGCAGGCGCGGAGGGCCTGTTGGAACCTGCTGCGCTGCCGCGTTGGGCTCGCCCTGTGCAGCGCCGCGGACGTTCGCGGGACCTTGCGCTGGGTTGCCCGCGGCCTGGGTCGTCGGCTGTCCGCCAAGCGCACCCGCGGCACTGGACCCTCTGAGCGCGCTCAGCACCGCCTGCTGCTGCTCAGGCGACAGGCTCTGGAAAATCTGCAGCTGCTCGGGAGTCAGAGAGGCGGGGGTCTGGGCCTCGACCCACGCGGCGGCAATCAGGATGTAAAGCGCGCAGGCAATCGAAGTGCCCACGCGCAGCGCGCGACGGCTCATTCCCTATTGAGACCCCGGCCCCTTCTCGGGGCTGTGCGATCAAGCTGCGAATGTTACCTATCGTGCTTCGACTTGACAGAATCTGGTTCTCATTTTCCATATGCGCACGGTGCCTGTCCGAACTGTGGTCATTGTGACCACCTCGGAGAACTCGATCCGCCTCGCGTATCGCTCCGGTCCTGTCGCATCATCCCCTTCGCTGGATCCCGACCGACACCCACCGTCATGATTCATACCGAGATCCGGGAATACCGGCGCCTGTCCTGGATTCCGGTGCTCGTTCTCTGGGCGGTCGTTCTTGCCGGGCTCATCGAGCCGCTCGCAGCTCTGCCGTACCGCGTGTCGACCGGGTACAACGAAGGCTGGAATGCGCTCTGGAGCGATGTCGCCCTACGCGGTGGGGTGCTGTATCCCTCTCCGAGCGCCGCCATTGCGAATAACTACCCGCCCCTCTCCTTCTATGTGGTCGGGGCACTGGGTCGGATGCTGGGCGACAACATCATCGCTGGGCGCATCATCTCGCTCGCGAGTCTCCTCGGCATCGCCTGGCTGCTCTTCGCGTGGCTGCGGCTGGCCGGCACGTCGTGCCAGCTCGCCGCGTTCGGCGCCGCCGTGTTTCTCGCAGCCCTGACGAGCTACGCCCCCGGTTACATCGCCTTCGACGATCCGCAGCTGCTCGCCCACGCGGTCATGCTGAGCGGCCTCCTGCTCCTCTGGCGTGGGCAGTTCAGCGGGCGGGCCGTCGTGCTCTCCGCCGTGATGATGGTCAGCGGCGGATTCATCAAGGATCTGCTGCTGCCGCTGCCGCTCGCGACGACGATCTGGCTCGCCATCCACCGCCGTGAGCGACTAGGCGTGTGGCTCACCGCGGCTGCGATCACGGCGGGCACGCTGTTCGCTGCGAGCTGGATCGCATTCGGGGGCGACTTCTTTCGCGACGTGTTCGCCGGACGGGCGTACGACCTCCCCGTCGCGCTGCGCGAGACCGCGAGCGCGTGCATCCATCTCTCGCCGATGCTGGTCCTGACCGCTGTAGCAGCGGCCGGCGTCCGCAGCCTCGAGACCGCCGCCGCGCGCGACGCCACTCGCCTCGTCGCCTCTTATGCGGCATGGGCCGCAGCCGTCGGGATCGCTGCCTCGACAGGCGTCGGTGTCAACGTGAACGCCTTCTTCGATCTTCTGATCGCCTGTAGCCTCGGCTCGGCGCTCGGGCTCGAGGCGCTCGCTTCCCTGAGCGGCTCGTGGCCCGGTGCGGCCTCCCGCAGTCGTCTCGCGAGCGCGGCGGGCTGCATCCCGCGTGCGGCGCCGTGGATCGCGGCTGCGGTCCTCGGAAGCCTGATCGCTTACAGGCTGCCGGCTCAATTCTCGGCGATGGCCCAGCTATCCCGGCACGAGCGCGAGACCGGGGAGGACATTCGGCTTCTGCGTACGCTCGGCCGTGGCCATGCCGCGTGCGAGGAGCCAGCGCTCTGCTACTGGGCAGGCAGCCGCTTCGAGGTGGACGTGTTCAATTTCGGCCAGAAGCTCACGACGGGGGCCCTACCCGCCTCCGCGTGCGAGAAGGTCTTCGGTGCTTCCTCGATCGCAGTTCTACAGCTGAAGGCCCCCGCCGCGATCGGAACGCCGCGGCTCCCCGATGCTTGCAACCAGGTGATTCGCCGGTACTTCACGCCCGTTCGTGAGTCCTCGAACGGAGAGATTTTGATTCGCACGGGGGTCCAAAAGCCGTGATCCGCTCCTGCTCTGGACTCTCAGGCGGCGATCTGCTCGTAGGAGAATTGCGGGATTCCCGCACGCGCGGACGCGTGTTCTAGCGTCATCGCACACACGTTTCCCTCGTGATCAATGTCGACCGTCGTATTCTCATCGAGATCGCGTGTTTCGACGGCCTGAACGTCACGAAACTCGATCAAGAGTGTGTCGGTCTGTTCGAAATACCGCACCCTCATCGCGTGAAACTCCTATCGAAGAAAGCGTTATGCACGGTCTCGCCATCCTCTCGAGCAAGGCTACCCGCAGGTAACGACCACCTGCCTCCGGTATCTTCGCACGAGGATCATCGCTCCTAGAATTTCCGAGTCACGTACAGGCCCCACGAATACAGATTGTCGTAGGCGTCCGGCCGGTCGCCGCCCTGCGGGTCGCTCGGCAGATCCCGTAGGCGCTCGGCAAGGATCACTCTGTGGTATTCAAACCCGACGTCCCAGCCGGGCACCACATCGCGCCACTGCGGGCCGCCGCCGAGATAAAAGCCATAGGCCGGTGTGCCGACCGAGTAGCGGGCCGCCCCGGCGAACGCGTGAAACGCCAGGTGCTGGCCGAAGCGGTAGCGATAGTCGAGCATGTGCAGGCCAAGCAGTCCGCGCCCGCTCATGTCGTCGACATCGAGCGATGCGCCGAGGTCCTGGTGTTCCGAGGCGCGCCGCCACGCGCCAATCGCGAAGTGGGGTCCCACGGTCCAGGGACTGTAGAGGCGGACATTGGTGATCGGGCTGTCCTGCACGAGATAGTAGTTGGCCCCGACCTGCACGTAGAGCTCGTTGCCCTTGGGACGCTCTCCCGCGAAGGCGGACGTCGAGTCGCCGCCGCCGCTGAAGAGCGCCTCGCCGTCGCGCAGATGACCCTCGATCCGGACGTAATGATTGCCGAAGACATCCCGCCCGGCGTCGAGCTCGCCGCCGACGGCGAATCCGTGCCAGGGATGGGAGTAACTGAGCGATCCCAGGTACTCGTTCCGGTACGGGAAGGTCGCGTAGACGGTCTGCGCTTCGTTGGCGAGCGCGCGCAGCTGCAACTGCATATAGCCCCCGAAGGACGGCGTCCAGCCGAGCCGCAGCATGTTGCTTTGGCCGCCGACCTCGTCCGCGAGCGTGCTGGGAGTAGCCGACACGCGCTGATCGCCGAACCAGTGGCCGATGCTGTCGCCGTAGTTGACGATCCCGTCGAGATAGCCCGTTTGCACAGCCGAGGCGCCATGCACGTACCACGTGGGCGAAAACGACGTGATCTCGTACGTCAGATCGAAGGGCCCGAGGTGCGGAAAGTCGATGCCTGCTGAGATCGTGGCCTTGCCGAACAAGAAGTTCTGGCCGCCGTTCGTGTCGTTGCCGGCATACTCGAAATACACCGAGAACGGATGACGACTCGGGAAGATGAGCCGGCTGGTGAACGAGGCCTCTTGCTTGCCGACGACTTTCGTGCCCGTGCCGAACCCGTTGGACTGCGCCTTGGCGGGATCGAAAAACGCGCTGAGGACCTGGCTGAGCGGCACAGGACCCGCCTCCCCGCCGCCCCAGATCAGCACGCGCTGAGCGGAGAGCGCCCAGCCGCTCACCGGCTCGATGCTCACCATCGTGCCGCCCATGTTGGGATCGCCGCGGGTCAGCTCGCCGGTGGTGAGCACGATGCGGCTCGATTCCGACATGCGCGCCGCGAACACCTCGTAGTGGATGCCGAGCCGCGTGAGGGGCCGGTAGTTGGAGAGCGTGACGCCCGGCATGGTGGGCGCTTCGGTGCTGATCAGCATCGAACTGTCGGTCATGGGCGACCACCAGTGGTCGCGCCACCCGAGGTCGAGCTGCGCGAAATCGAACCCCAGGCTCAGCATCGAGCCGGTGGGCGTGACGCGGCCCTGGTGAGCTTCGCCGCCGACGTTGAGCAGCATGTAGGCATTGGGTTGGATGTAGGCCGCTCCCGCGACCTCGTACGGGCTTTGCGCCTTCTCGCCATGCTGGTTCGGCAGGGTGGTGTTGGACGACCCTAGCGTCGCCGCCGCCGACAGACTGACGAACTCCACCCCGGCGCTCTGCATATAGCGGTCGAGGAAGCGACGGACCCGCTCGCACAGGGGCCGATCCACTTGGCATGCCTTCGGTAAGGCGTCGAGCACCAGCGCCGCGCGGATGGGGCGGGACATGACCGGCTTGTCCCCGAGGATCAATACGCGCTCGATCGCGTTCTCGACGTCCGGATCGAGATTCAGGGGCAGGTACGGCGTGACGCCGGCCGGCGCCTCGCCGAACGCCGCAGCGCCATTCCACAAAGCCAGGGATACTGTCACGGCGAAAGCAAGCGGCGCTCGGCGGTTCATTCCCAGGTCTTTCGTGCTTGCTCGGACGAGCTCGCCACGGTAGCCAGCGCGGCGATGAAGATCAACACCGGGCCACGCAAGTAGGTATGGGTCTTGCGGGCGCTCTGCTATGATCAGTGCGGCTGGACAGCCCGCCTCGGACCCGCTGGGTCGCGAGTCGGCGACGCTTGGGAACTTCGAGGCGCGACATCGGTTCGCAACTCCTATGAAACGCCTATACGTCATCGAGCTCGTCGCCGTCGCGGTTCTGCTCGCGTGCGCGCCGCTTCGGTCCGCCTTCGCCTACGTCGACCCCAATTCCGCCGGCTGGCTGTACCAGCTCCTCTTTCCGTTGCTCATCGCGATCGGCTCCGCCTTCGCGGTCCTGCGGCGCGTGATCGCGCACGCCTGGTCGCGCCTGGCGACGGTCGTCGTGACGGCGGTGCGCGGCAAACGCTCAGACGAATGACCGAACTGCGCGCTGAGCGCGCGCGCTGAGCCGGCATGTCGACCGAGCGCGGAGCCCTTCTCACGACCGCTCGCGGTTGGCAGATCGCTGCCTTGCCCGCCCTCGCGCTGCTCGGCATTGCGTTGCCGCTCACCTTCGCCACGCACACCGAGCCGTTTCTCTTCGACTTCCGCGCAATCGACCTGCTGCCGATCTACGCAACGGCGTGGGTCATTCTCGCGGCGGTTGCACTGCCCGTCTGGATCATCCTGACGCTCGCGCTCGCGGCGCTTCACAGGCCGCGCCGCGCGCCCTTCCCGCTTCTCGCCCGGTCGCTGCGCATCGCACTCGTGGTGCTAGCCAGTGTGATCGTCGTCGTAGCGCTCGTTTATTGCTTTGAGACGTGGCTCGGCACGTTCGGCCACGCGCTCCGCGTGCCGGATGCCGTGGTGCTCGCCCTCGGCATTGCCGTGGGCTTGCTGGCGGCGCTGACGCTGAGCGGCCGCGCGGGCGTGCGGACGCTCGCAGGGGTTTCAGTCGCGTGCACCGTGCTCGGAGCGATCGCCGCCGCGAGCCTGCCCGCCTTCGGCTGGCATCGCGGTGCGCTCGATGCGCGGGGCACGGCCGTGAGCTCGCCCACCGCGAATCGCCCGAACATCGTCCTGCTGACGATCGATGCGCTCTCGGCGCAGCACATGTCGCTCTACGGCGCTGCGCGCCCGACGACGCCCAATCTCGCGGCATTCGCGCAGCACGCGACCACGTTCGATCGCGCCTTCTCGGACGGTAACTTCACCACTCCGGGCATCGCGTCGATTCTGACGGGCACCCGGCCGTGGACCCACCGCGCGCTGCAGCTTCCGACCTGGGCGCTGGATCGCGCTCGCCGCACGTCGCTGCCCGCGCTGCTGAGGCGCAACGGCTACCGGCTGGGCTATGTCTCGACGAACGCGCACGCCGGCGCCTCGGCACAGGGTTTCGGGAGCTACTTTCAATTCTCGCGGACGGACCGCACGGGCGAGGTCACCCTCTGCAGCGACGGACTCTCCCGATATCTGAGATTCATCTGCGCCGCCTCGGAGGTGCCGCCCGTCGCCGAGCTCGATCATCTGATCGATGTGCTCCGCGGCCCGCGCGGCAACCTCGAATACGATCCGCGCCTCGCGATCGATCCGGCGCTCGCGTGGCTCGCAGGGGTCGATCGCGACAAGCCGATCTTCCTGTGGGTCCATCTGTTCCCGCCGCACTCTCCCTATGCAGCGCCCGCGCCGTGGCTCGGACGGTTCGACCCCTCGCCCCTCGACCGCGATGCGGCGCACACCCAGCCGAGCTGGGGGTGGCTCGAGTCCCGCCTGCCGCCCGAGCAAGTTCACACCCTCGAGGCACGCTACGACGAATCGGTCGCGTACGTGGATTACTACGCCGGCGAGTTCCTCCGCCGTGCGCTCGCGCTTTTTGGGCCGAACACGGTGGTCATCGTCACGGCGGATCACGGCGAGAGCTTCGCTCACGGGTACGGCGCGCATACCGGACCCGGCCTCTACAACGAGATCATTCACGTCCCGCTCATCGTGAAGCTGCCGGGACAGACTATCGGGCGGCGGAGCGAGGCGCTCGCGGAGCAGGTGGATATCGCCCCGACTCTCGCCGAGATCGATGGCCTCCCGACCCCGGCGGACTGGGAGGGGCGCTCACTTCTCGGCGAGTGCTCTGCCGCGGACGCGCAGAGCACGGCGACCCCGGGCGGGCCCACTGGGGACCGCGCAGACGGCGCGGGCCGCGCGGACCACGCCGACGCGAGCAACGGCCCACCGGTCTTCAGCATGAGCTTCGAGCAGAACCCCCGACTGGCGGCGCTGCGTACGGGATCAGTCGCCGTGATCGACGGCAAATGGAAGCTCGTGCACTACCTGGGCGCGCTGCACTACCCCGACATGCCGACGCTGCACGATGAGCTCTACGACCTCGCCGCGGATCCCGGCGAGCGGGTGAATCGCGCCGCGGAGAATCCCGCGGTGGCGCAGCGGCTGCTTCAGCTGATCGATGCGCAGCTCGCACGGCACGGCGGGCCGGTGCGTAAGGCACCCCCGGACGCCAAATCCGCGCAGCCCTCTACTGCCCGAAGACCTGCAGGTTCTTCTCGACCTTAGCTGAGGCCCGCAGCCGCTCGAGATAGCCGTTCGCCGCCTCGGCCCCGTAGCGATCGGCCTGCTCGCGGCTCGCGCTGGCAAGCGTTTGAGGACTCGTCGGAGCCGTACCGGTTTTCACGCTCGTGATTCCGATGAGCGCGGCGCCGCCCTTGGGGAGCGGGAGCGTCCGGAAGACGGGCTTGCCGTTCTGCGGCTTGCGGCTCGCGAACACGTCGTCGCGAATTTCCGCCGGGATCGATGGATCGGTACGGCCGACGTAGCGCAGCGGCTCGGCCTTGACGCCGAGATCGTGCGCGACGGCGTCGAACGTCGCGCCGGATTCGAGCTTCTGCGCTGCACCCTGCGCGGCCGCGAGCGCGGCCACGTTCGCCCGGTCCTTGCGAAGAGCGGCAACGATCGTGTCGCGCACTTCAGCGACCGGCTTCGGCGCCGGCATGTGGTGGTCGAGCGCCTTCACGAGCACCAGCTGGCTGTTGTTGACCAGCACCGGGCCGCCGATGTGACGCTCGGTGAGCACCGCATCGCCAAATACGGTGTTCTGCAGCTCGCGTGAGTTGCCGATCGCACCGCCGCCTGCGGTCCGGGTGAACTGCGACACCTCGCCGGTCTGCATACCGAACTCTTTGGCCAGCCCGGCGATCGTGGGCGTGCCGTTATCGAGCTCCTGCTGGATCTGCTCCTGGACGTCGCCGAATCGATCGAGCGCCTTGTCATGACGCACCTGCTGCTCGATCTCCGCGCGCGCCTGCTGGAACGTTTTCGTCTGCCCCGGCTGGATGCCCTCGAGCTGGATGATGTGATAGCCGAACTGGGACTTCACCGGGCCGCGAATCTCGTCGGGCTTCATCGAGAACACGGCATCGGCGAAGGGGCCCACGAGCGCGCTGCGCTCGGACCAGCCCAGATCCCCGCCCTGCGCAGCCGATCCCGGGTCATCGGAGTACTGCTTCGCGAGCGCCGCAAAGTTGCCGCCCGCCTTGAGCTTCGCGAGCACCTGCTTTGCGCGCGCGAGCGCCGCGGCGGCGTTGCGCTTGGCGTTCACCGCGATGAGGATGTGCCGCGCTCGGCGCCGTTCCGGCAACGCGTAGCGTGCCTTGTGCTTGTCGTAGTAGTCGTGCAGGTCCGCATCCGTTACCTGCACCTGCGAGGACACCTGGGCGAGGTTCAACTGCGCGTACTGCAGGTGCACGAACTCCGGCGTCATGAAATCCGCTTTGTGAGCCTCGTAATACGCCCCGACCGCCTTGTCGTCGAGCGGCGCCGTGCTCGCGAACTTCTCGGCCGGGAGCACCGCATACTCGACCTCGCGCTCCTCGTTGCGCAGCGCCTCGATGCGTTGAGCCTCCTCGGGAGTCACGAAATCCGAGTCGCGGATGCCGGCGTCGACCTGCTCGCTGCGCAGCGCCCGCCGCAGATCGTCCGTGTACGCCTGCTCGGAGATGCCTGCCTGCTGCAGGCGCAACTTCGCGACGTCGGCGGAGTACTTGCCGTCGAGCTGGAACGCCGACTCCTGCCGGATCGCCTGCGCCAAGTCCTGCTCGTCCACGCGATAACCGAGCTTTTGCGTGTGCTCGGCCATGAGCGTCGTGCGGATGAACTGCTCGAGGAGCTGATTCTCGAGCGTGGTCTTCACCGCCGCCGGCATGTCGCCGCCGAAGCGCTGCTGCCACTGCGACTGCTGCTGCAGCCAGGCATTGCGCACGTCGGAGTACGGAATGACCTCGCCGTTGACGCGCGCGGCGTTATCGCCGGTGGAGAAATGCACGGTCGCAATGCCGTACGCGCCCCACGCGGCAAAAATGAACGCCAGCGCACCGAACAGCGTGTACGTGAGCCATTTGCGGCTCGTCAGCGCATCACCGATCCTCTGAAGCATAGCTGTAAATTATACCAGGACCTGCGGGCGCGCGCGCTGAGAGCATCACCTCGTCTGCCCCCTCACGTCTCGAACGGCAGCGCCTCGTACGGCGCCCACGCGCCGTGCACCTGCATGCTGATCTGGAAAGGCAATATGACCCGCGCGAGCTCCTGCATGCGCAGCGCATCGACGACCAGGAGCTCCGCGCGCGAGTCGAGAAGATTGCTGTACACCGCGACGAGGTAGCCCTCGCCCTCGGCGGCCTTGGCGCTCTTGGGGACGAAGCAGGCCTCCTGAAGCGTGCCGTCGCTGCCGACGAAGAGGGACTCGAGCTTGCCGCCCTTGAGGTCGTACCGGCCGAGGCAGTTCGTCAGCGGGAACGCGCGTCCGGCCGCAAGCCTCGGATCGGGCGGGCGGGCCGGGTCCGAGTACCCCATGTATCCGTATCGGTACGGAAGCGACGCGAACCGATCGTCGATCCGCGGCAGTCCGCCCGGCGCCTGCGGGAAGGGATCCTGCTCTTCCCAGCCCTCATCCCCGGAGTCGAGGTCGAGCGTCCAACGGCGGATGCTCGAAGTGCCGGCCCGCGGGTCCCACGGCGCGCCGCTCCGATTCGGGAAGAAGGGGAAGGGATTCGCATCCGACACCGTGCCCTCCACGACGATGCGATTGCCTGCGGTGCTGGCGTTGAGCGTGTGCACCATGGCGTGCGGAGGACCCTTGATCCAGCGCGCATCCTTCGCCTCCCCGTCGCGGGGAAGCACGCAGAGGTAGCCGGGCAGCCGCTCATCCCAGTGCCAGTGGATGTTGCCCGCCGCCAGCCATTCCTTGTCGGTCGTCAACGGATACATCGGCAGCACGACGTGATTCCGTGTGATCGCCATGTCGTGCATCTCGCTCACGTAGGGAGCCTGAAGGCGCACCTCGCGGCTCACCTGCCCGGAACGGTCGATGAAATAGACGAATACGTCCCGTGAGGCCTCCCCGGTCGCCTCGTATCCGAAGCAGATCATCTCGCCGGTGACGGGATCGATCTTCGGATGAGCGGTGAAGGTGCGGCTCGCGTACTTGCCATTGAAGTCCCACTCGCCCCGGGTCGCGAGCGTATGAGGATCGATGTCATACGGCCTCGCGTCCTCCTTCGTCGCAAACAAGCGGCCGGCGTGAACGACGGGTGTGGTGTTGGCGACCGTGGCGCTCAAGGCGCGCACTGAAGCGTCATCGGCGCTCCGATTGCGGTAAATCCCGAAGAGCTGCGCGCCGGCCCTGCGGTTCGCCAGGTAACGGGGCGTGCGCACGAACCGGCCCCGGTAGTCGACGCGCCCGTCCGAGAAGCGGAACATCGAGATGTAGCCGTCGGCGCTGAATGGCGCATCGTGCGGAAACTTCGGCGGGTACATCCAGTCGCCGCCGAGCCGATAGAACGTGCCGCGAATGTCGCGCGGAATCTCGCCGTCGACCTCGCAGTCGATGATCTCGCCCTCGAAGCGCAGAGCCGGAAAGAAATCGCCCGAGAAGTGCTTGTCGCCGAATCGTTGAACCATGGGGCCACTCCGCAACCGTTACCGCCCGATCGTACTCCTTCGGGCTTAGGTACGATGCGGGGTACGGCGTAACGACACTCCGGTTGCCGGACGGGTCCGGATTGGGGGGCACCAATCCGGACCGGCCGCCATGGCACCGCGATTAGCGACTCTGCGAGAGAAGATTCGCCGGCAGCGGGCTCGAGTTTCTCGCGTTGTAGACCGCGAACAACTCCGGTTCGTTGACCTTGCTCACCGCATCCGCCATCGCACTGCGGATGCAGGCGACCACCTGGGCGCGCGCGGGGAGATCTCGCCCGTCGAGAGGTCCACACACGCTCTTGGCTGCTTGGCGAATGCGACCGTAGAGCTCAGTTGCGCCCTGCGGCGAGGCGACGTTGAGATCGGCGTAGTTCACGACTGCCGTCCGGGGGGCGTTGACATCTGCCGCCGCGCACAGCGTGGTGATGCTCGAGGCAACGAGGGTGAAAGCCGCGGCTGCGATGAGGCCGGCGGAGTGCGGGAAACGGGTGATCGTGTTCATGGTGATCTCCTGAAGGGTTGACGAGATTGGGCTGATGAAAGTGCGAGGAGCGCGTGTTTCGTCCTCTCAGTCATCCAGACACCGTTTTCCGGCCAAACCCGACATTCCGGAATCATCCATTGTGAAACAATAGCTTACGAGCATCCACGCGAGACCCCCCTCTTTCCGGCAGCTCCCACCACCCGCGAGAGCGCACGCGCGTAAACTTCGACGCCATCGAAAGCCAGCACGGATCTCCTCATTCCTCGATGACTCAACTGACGGTGCTCCTGGGACGGGTCCAGGCGGGTGATGCAGACGCGCGCCAGGCGCTGTTTGCGGCCGCCTATCCCGAGCTGCAACGGCTCGCACGCTCGCGGCTGCGCGACGGCGGACGCCACACGCTTCTCGAGACGACCGGTCTGGTTCACGAGGCGTATCTGCGCTACATCAACGGGGGCGAGCTGCGGGCTCAGGACCGACGCGCGTTCTTCGCCTACGCCTCGCAGGTGATGCGCTCGGTGATCGTCAACAGCGTGCGCGAGCGCGTCGCGCAGAAGCGCGGCGGAGACTATCGTCCGATGACCTTGTCCACCCAAGTCGCCGCCAACCTCAGCTCGGACGAGGAGACGATCCTGCAGGTGCACGAGGCGCTCGAGGCGCTCGAGCAAGCCGACGCTCGGCTGGCCCAGGTGGCGCAGATGCGCTACTTCGGCGGCTACAGCGAGCAGGAGATTGCGGAGGCGCTCGAGATCACCGAGCGCACCGTGCAGCGGGACTGGGAGAAGGCGCGCCTGATTCTGGCTGCGGCGCTGCGCTGAGCGATGGACGCTAGGCGCTATTGGAGCTTTGTCGCCAACGACATCAATTGAGCTCCTTGACGCATTGAGCGCTCCCGGCGATGAAGCCCGGTGCGTGCAGCAGCTGATCGCGCATCCGCCGGCACGCGGCCTTCGATGCGTAGAGCCCGACTGTGATCCGCTTGGTTTGCAGCTCGTGAGATCGCGGCGCCTGCATCTGTACCGTCTTCGTCGAATCGGTCTCGCTCCCGGTACCGCCCGCGACGAGGTGCAAGACCGTCAGCACCCATACGATCCGCATATAGAGCGCCTCCTGCAAGGCAGCCGCAGGGCCGCAGCCGCAGGGCCGTTATAGCAGCGCTCACGAGCCTGACGCCGGGCATGTCTCCCAGTTCCAGGATCGCCCCGGGGCCCGCGGGCATGTGCGCGAATACGCGTGTTTGCCCTATCATTTCCGGTGCATGTCCGGCACCCGGCAGTCCCCATCGACCAAGCCGAGCGAGTTCGAGCTCATCGCACGCTATTTCGCGCCGCTCGCTCGCTCGTCGCCCGGTGCTTACGGGCTTCTCGACGATGCCGCAGTGATCAGCCCCGCCTCGGGCAACGAGCTCGTCGTGAAGTCGGACGCGATCGTCGCCGCCATCGACTTTCCACCGGACGCGGCGCCCGACCTCATCGCCCGCAAGGCGCTGCGGGTCAATCTATCCGATCTCGCCGCAAAGGGGGCGCGGCCGTGCGCCTATTTGCTCGATCTCATCCTGCCTCCCGAGATCGATGAGGCATGGATCGCGGCGTTCGCGGCCGGCCTTTCGGCCGACCAGAACGAATACGGTGTCGCCCTCGTCGGCGGTGACATGAGCTCGACCTCCGGCCCGGTGGTAATCGCGGTCAGCGCGCTCGGCGAGGTGCCAGTTGGCCGGATCATCCGCCGCGGGGGTGCGCAAGCCGGCGACTCGATATTCGTGACGGGGACGATCGGGGATGCCGCGCTCGGACTTCGCGTGCTGCAAGGAGCGCTGCCCGGACTCGATGGCGCTGCGGCTGCCTTCTTGCTGCAGCGTTATCGCTTGCCGCAGCCGCGCGTGACGCTCGGTCCGCAGCTCATCGGAATCGCAACGGCGAGTATCGACGTTTCCGACGGACTGGTTGCCGACCTGCGCCATCTCTGTTCCGTCTGCGGCCTCGATGCGGTCGTCGCGGCGCACTCGGTTCCCCTGTCCGCGGCTGCGCGCGCGGCGATCGGTCGCGGCCTCGGTGCGCTCGCGGCGGCGCTCACCGGCGGCGACGATTACGAGCTGCTGTTCACGGCCCCGCAAGCGGCGCTGGACCGCCTGACCGCGCTCGCCCAGGAGACGGGCGTCCCGATTGCCCGGATCGGGCAGATGAAAGCACCCGCGGATTCCCTGGAGCCGCGCGTGCAGGTGCTCGACGAGCACCGCCGCCCGCTCGATTTCGAATCCGAGGGATGGACGCATTGGCGGAGCGGACGGGACTCGAACCCGCGACCCCCGGCGTGACAGGCCGGTATTCTAACCAGCTGAACTACCGCTCCACCTGGGGAAGCGCGGATTGTACAGGGCGGCCACCAGGCTTGCCACGCACGCGACGCGCGTGAGTCCCTTCCCGCGGCACAGGGGTGCTGAGGCAACCTTCGGTCAATTCCACACTTCCCTGGCCACCTCACTCACGAGCCGCAACTTGCGCCACTGATCCTCCGCTGACAAAGCGTTTCCCTCGCAAGTGCTTGCAAAGCCGCATTGAGGGCTGAGCGCAAGCTGCTCCAATGGCGCCCACTGAGCGGCAGCGTCGATTCTGCGCCTCACCGCCTCGGGATCCTCCATCGCTCCCCTCTTGCTCGTGATCAGTCCGAGGGTGGCTATCTTCCCCTTGGGAAGATGGCGCAAAGGCGCGAAGTCGCCCGAGCGTTCGTCGTCGAATTCGAGAAAATAGCCGTCCACGTCAACCCTGTTGAAGAGCACATCGGCAACGGGCTCGTAGCCACCTTCTGCCGCCCAGGCGCTGCGGAAGTTGCCGCGGCACACGTGCAGCATCACCTTCATCGTGGCCGGCCGGTCTTTGATCGAATCGTTGATCAGGCGTGCGTACAGCCGAACAAGATCGTCCGGATCCATTCCGTGCCGCGAGCGAACTTGCTCGCGGACCCCAAGGTCGCACAAGTACGCGAAGTTCGTGTCATCGAGCTGCAGGTAGTTGCAGCCGGCATCACCGAAATCACGAATCTCCGATGCATACACCCGGGCGAGATCAGAGAAGAATTCCTCGAGATCCGGATAAGCGGCGGCGTCGATGGCTGCGCGCCCACCGCGAAAGTGCAAAATGGATGGCGAGGGAATGGCGATCTTGGGCGTTGCCCTTGCGACCTCCCGCAGATACCTGAAGTGATCGACAAAGATCGGAGCCAAGCGGCCTACCTTGCCGGTAACCTCCAAACCATGGGCCGCCATTGAGATGGGCCCTTCATGATTGCGGAACTGGGCGACTACCCGCGGCGCTGTCCGCCTGACACTGGACAGTGACGTGAGGAAATCGAGATGCCAATAGGAACGCCGGAATTCACCATCGGTCACGACCGGCAATCCCACCGATTCCTGGCGCTGGACGGCATCGGCGATGGCTGCATCCTCGATCCCGTGTAGTTCGTGCGTACTCAGGTGTCCCTGGGCGTGTCCCTCGCGCGCGCGACTCAACTGAGCCGGTCGGAGCAGACTGCCGACATGGTCGGCGCGATACGGAAATTCTTGCGCGGATGACATTGCAGCGGTCCTCGGTATCGGGTCGTGACAATGTGCCATGGACGGCGGGCAATGGGTTTGCGTATTCGGGTCCGACGGGACACAATTGCGCAGGATTCATGAAGATGATTGGCGTTCCGCGCATGAAACCACCTACGAAGCGAGGATCCGAGCATTACTTCGCCAGCGCCGATCACCAGCTGGATCGCTTCGATTGGCGAATCCTGCGCGTACTGTCCACGAACGCGCGCGCGACAAACGTCGAGATTGCGAGGCAGGTAGGATTGTCGGAGGCACCGTGTTCGCGCCGAATCGCTCGCATGGAGCAGCGCGGCGTCATTCAGGGTTACGGCGTCAGGGTGGATCCGGGCGCCGTCGGGATCGGCATGATGGCTTTCATCACACTGACCTTGGACGTCGTATCGGCACAAAGCGCGGATCGGTTCGCAGACCTGGTCATCGAGTCGCCCTACGTCCTGGAGTGCTACGTGGTTTCAGGGAATCAATATGCGCTTCTGCATGTTGCCGCACCCGATATGCGCATCTACTCGGAGTTCGTACTCGATCGCCTGCGTCGAATCCCGGGCGTCAAGGACATCAACTCGAACTTTGTCATGCGACTGATCAAGTCGGCGGGCGGGCTCCCGGATCTGGCAACGGCGGCGAGCGACTCGGCTTAGCCGCGAACGTGCTCGCGGCGATCTCCGCACACGGGAGGTCAGTGCCGGAGAAAATGCAGGGCGACGCCAACCCCGGCACCGATGAACAGCAGCAAGCACGCCGCCGTCTGGATGAAAAACCCCGGGAGTCGCTTCTCGACGGCGCGGCTATAGCCGCGGAAATACACAGCGCGGCCGATGACCCAAACGAGTCCCAGCGCCGCTGCGCCGGGGTCGTTCAGATACACCGCGCAAAGCCACAGCGGCACGAGGAAAGTCGGCAACCACTCGAGCGTGTTGGTGTGCACTCGAAAGATACGCTCGAAATCGGGATTGCCGGTCGTCGCGGGAAGCCTCACATTGAACTTCCCGTGCGCCAGCGCCACGCGGGTCGCCAGAAAGAAATAGAACGCGATGGCGAGCAGAGTGACGATCGCGGTGTAGCGCGGCAGCACGATCATTTCGATGTCCTCCCCGTGGCTGCTGCCGTCTCGGCGAAGGCCGCCAGGAGCCGTCCCCGGTCGCCCATCGTGTCGAAGATGGTCCGCATTTCCTCCCGGCGATGCTCGAACTCCACCCGCGTGCGGGCACACGGCTTCGACTTCTCTTCGGTCATGACTTCCTCGCCTTGACTGCTGCTCGCTCCGCCGCTTCTTTGAAGGCGGCCAGCGTCTCGTCCCGCTCTGAGCACCTGGAGATGTTGCGCGACGGCCGACCGCGTGACACCCATTCGGAGAGCGAGATCTCCGGCAAATTGCGGCCGGTTCCGCAGCCGCACGAAGATGCGGCGTCGTGTCCGATCCCCGAGGGCATCGAGAGCTCGCTCAGCGTCAACCATCGCCGCCACGTAGCGTTGAATTCGCCAACAATGACAGTTATGGCTAACGAAAATCAACACTTATATAGATGCCGCGGCGGGTAGTTCCGGCTTGATAACCTGCCGCTGGCTTAATTGCGCGCGCGCGGCGATCGGGTATGATCGTTCACGTCAACTATACGTCAACCATAAGGAGTCGAGATGAGCTTGAAGAACCACGCATTCGCCGCAGCCGTCATCACCGCCGGCGCGCTCCTCGTCGGCCTCGAGCCCGCCCGCGCGGCGGGCAAGCTGTGCAAGCTTTCCATCTCGGCGAACGACCGCATGGAGTACAGCACCAAGGTGATGACCGCAGGGCCCGGCTGCTCCGAGATCGAGGTGACGCTCAAGGACACCGGCAAGCAGCCCCGATTGCTCATGGGTCACGACTGGGTGCTCGTCGAAGCGAAGGACCTTCAAGCCGTCGCGCACGCCGGTGCCCTGGCCGGCCTCCCCAACAACTATCAGATGCCCGGGGATACGCGTATCATCGCCGCGACGAAGGTCATCGGCGGCGGGAAGTCGACTAGCGTCACCTTCCCGGCGTCGAAGCTCAAGAAGGGCGGCTCGTACATGTACCTGTGCACCGTCCCGGCCCACGACGCGCTCATGCGAGGCGTGTTCCACTATCGGTGATGCGCCGATCGGCGCCGTCGAAGTAGCGAAGCTCCGCGCACCCGCCATGTATCGGGATTTCGAACCAGTCTGGGTCACACTCCCTCCGGAGCGATTCCATCAGGTGCGCTACGAGGGATGCGGTTCGCCGGGCATCGGGAAGGGTTAGGCCAAGCCGCTCGAAAAAGCATGGCAGGCGAATGTCGAGGGATACTCGCCTACGCTGAGGCCGTCTTGTGAAACCATGGAGCGAAAGACACTCCGACGATCAATTTCTCCGGCGACAGCAAGCGCGCCACGGTCTGCCCCCAGGGTTCAACTCGCGCCTCGTGCAGAAGGGGGTACCCGAGGTCCTGAAGCTCCTGTGCGGCCTCGGCGACGGCCTCTGCACTGGCTACCTCAAACTCGATGGAAGCTTGAGGCGTTGGCCGGTCAACTGGCCAGTCCGGACGGCCGAAACAAGCCTGTGCTGCTTGCGTGAGCGGCCAAACGCCGAAATGCTTGCTGCCTGCGATCGTTTCACTGTGGTAGTACTCGTCGCCTCCTTGGCTTTGGAGCGGAAGGCCAAGCGCATCAACGTACAGCTTCCGGCTCGCCTTTGGATCGGCAGTCACTACGGCCATGCTGGCAATGAACGCGACTTTCACTTTGCTCTCCTTCAGTACTGGGGCCTAACCATTGAATATCGCTCTTTCGCCCATCGAGCAAGCGGCGCGGTCGCACGCCCTAGTGCATGCTTCCGACAATGATTTGAATGTGCAGCTTTTGCATCCGTCGCCTCAAACATCGTGCCGTTCCTGAACTGGCGGCGAGCGACGTTCAAGCAGAATGCGGTACCTTACTCGGCCCGGGCCTAGTCACCGGAAGTCCTCGCCACATGCCGACCCGCCGTCCGGGATCGAGCTCCGCTCCTGCGAGGCGCTGTTCTCCGCCGCGGCCATGTCGAGCTTTTCTGCGACAAGAGGATGAGGACTCTCTGCGGACGTGCCTGCGCTTCCGTACGGGCGCGTCAATACCTCGAGCAGATGTCTGTT